>CAMKPI010000035.1 GCA_946414625.1 uncultured Spirochaetaceae bacterium
GAGCAGTGCACACGCTGCGTAGACAGGTTCGCGTGGTAACCCGTTTCAGTGGCCGGCTCTTTGTGTTACAGGACGCGCACATGCCTTGCCGGCAGGTTCGGATATGACCCGCCCTCCCGACGCCGGAGTTCTTTTCTTTTACATAAAGGCTAAATATGCTATCATCTCTTTGGAATGATAAACAGATTTGGAGGCTACCATGGGTTTGATAAAGGCTCTTTCGGGCAGCGCGGCGTCCATGCTGGGCGATCAGTGGAAGGAGTATTTCTATTGCGATTCCATCCCGAACGATACGATTGTCGTAAAAGGGATGAAGCGCGTGAGCGGCAGGTCCAGCAATAGGAAAGGCTCTGACAATGTCATATCCAACGGCTCCGGTATTGCTGTTGCGGATGGTCAGTGCATGCTCATCGTGGATCAGGGCAAGGTGGTTGACATCTGTGCGGAGCCTGGACTCTATACCTTCGATAAGGGCAGTGAGCCGTCGATCTTTTACGGAGGTCTCGGCAAGGGAATAAAGGAATCATTCAAAACTCTGGGCAGGCGTTTCACATACGGCGGCGACGCAGGAAGCGATCAGAGGGTTTATTACTTTAACATAAAGGAGCTCACTGACAACAAGTTCGGCACTCAGAACCCTGTGCCGTTCCGCGCGGTGGACTCGAAAATCGGGCTGGATTTGGATGTGTCCATTCGATGCGCCGGGGTCTATTCGTACAAAGTCTCAGATCCGATGAAGTTCTACGCGAACGTTTGTGGAAATGTCGCGGAGAGTTACAAGCGGAGCGAGATTGATTCTCAGCTGAAAGCGGAGTTCATATCCGCCCTGCAGCCGGCGTTCGGAAGACTCTCGGCGTTGGAACTCCGCCCGAACCAGATACCCGTCCACACGGCGGAGCTGGAAGAGGCTCTGAACGTGTCTCTGTCTCAGAAATGGGCGGATCGGCGCGGACTTGAGGTTGCCGTGGTGTCGATTGTCTCGCTCACCCTCCCGGAGGAGGATGCAGAGATGATAAAGCGGGTGCAGAAAACGGCGATTCTTCGGGATCCGCTGATGGCTGCTGCGAGCATGACCGAGGCACACAATACCGCCATGCAGAACGCTGCGTCAAATAGTGCAGGCGCGATGACAGGCTTCCTCGGCATGGGAATGGCAGCAAATGCCGGAGGAATGGGGCCCGGGAGCATTCAAAACCTTTATCAGATGGGCTATGGTCAGGGCGCTTATAACCAAGGCGGTTTCGGTTCACAGGGCAATAATCAGGGCACTTACAATCAGGGTTTCGGAGAGGCTCGTGGCGGACAGAATGGCTATTCCACAATGGACAGCCGCGGTCCGCAGCATACGCAAAACCCGGGAGTCTCCCAAGGAGACCACTCGGCTTCGAGTACTGGACAAAGAGAGGCGGACACCTCGCATTCTTCTTCCGGAAATGCTTCCGCTACATGGAAATGTCCGGCCTGCGGCACGGAGAATAAAGGTAAGTTCTGCTCAGAATGCGGCGCGAAACGTCCGCCGCGCGAATTCCGTTGCGACAAATGCGGCTGGAGACCGTCCGATCCGAACAGGATTCCCAAGTTCTGCCCCGAGTGCGGCGACAGGTTTGACGATAACGACGCCTTGTCCTGAGTACCGCCACGAGGACGCTTTTGACGTGGGACGCGGGCTCTCCGTGCGCCGCAGTTTGGCGGTGGAGGTGCCGGAACGGTTCCATCGTAGTCCGGGCGGGCTGAGGACGAGCACCGGTCCACTAGAGAGCCTCTCGCGGCTCTCTTTCGTAGTCCGGAAGGCTTGAGAATCAGCGTCCGTTTACCTGAGGGGCTCTCGCGGCTCTCCTTTTGTAGTCGGAAGACCTGAGGATCTGTGCCCGTTTACAAGAAGGGCTCTTGCGGCTTTCTTTCGTAGTCCGGAAGGCTTGAGAATCAGCGTCCGTTTACCTGGGAGATAGCTTCAAGCCTCTCTCACTGTAGCCCGGTGGGGGGAGCCCTTGTGGAATATCCTTTAGGATATCCATATTTGTCGTTTTGGAGGAAAGATGGCTGACACATCCCATTACAAATGCCCTTCCTGCGGTGCGCCGATAACATATGTTCCGGGAACCGGCCGTCTCGTCTGTGAATTCTGCGGCACGGAGGTTCCAGTGGAGAACCTTATCGACAGCGCAAAAAAAGAGCCGTCGTTCAAGTGGACCGGGACAGATACCTCGGAGACGGCTCCGGACAGGGAATACGTTTGTTCGTCGTGCGGTGCCACGCTGGAGGCTTTTGACAGCGCAATCGTCACGGCCTGTCCGTACTGCGGCAACAATATTTCATCCACTGAGGATGTCAAGGGCTCATATCGACCGAACCTGATAATACCATTCCGGTTCACAAAAGAGGAAGCTGCGGCCAGGATTGAAGCGCATCTAAAAAAGAAGCATCTTCTTCCAAAAGGCTATGTCAAGGCGGCAAAACAGGGAGAGCTTCGCGCTGTATACGTGCCTTACTGGCTGTTCGACTGTGTTCTGGACGGTCCTGTGAACCTTTCCGGCGAGATTTCGTATACCGAGGAAGTCAAGGAGTCGGATGGCAGCACCCGCACCGAGAATCGTACCGAGCACTATCGCCTGGAGCGGTATGCTCACCTCGATTTCAAGCGCCTTCCCGTGGACGCGAGCACCCACTTTGATGACAAAGCCATGGATGCCCTGGAGCCGTATTCCTGGTCGGAACTTACCGATTTCAGCGATGTATACTTCACGGGCTGCCTTGCCGAGAAATTCAATTCCACTCCGGATGACGAGTCCGGGCGGGTCCTCGGAAAGGTGATCGAGGGGATGCAGGAGTATTTCTCCTCCACCGAGCGGCATTACAGCAACGTTCGCGTGTCGGAGGACGGCACGAGACTCGAAACCGGGGACGTGAAGTACGTAATGCTTCCGATCTATTCACTGAATTTCACATTCGCCGGCAAGCGCGAACAGATCTACATGAACGGGCAGACCTCAAGGATTGCCGCGGATCTTCCCGTGCGCGGCATACGTGCGGCATGGCGGTTTCTTTGGAGCACTGCCCTTGTTTTTGCACTCATCGGCATAGTCACGGCATACGTATAAGAGGAGGTTCCGAAATGACTTTTTTTGACAGGCTTTTCTCCGGATGGAACTCGGAATGCCTTTTGTATGGAGGCGCCATGGCTCTCGTGGCGGGGATCATTGTTCTTGTAGTGTCGCTTCGCAGCATGAAAATCCAGAGGGAAGCGCGGATTAACATGTCTTACATTGACAGGGATTCTTCCCGGGTCGAGAAGATCCGAGATGTTTATCTTTACACAAACTGATACGGTATGCGTGGCACGTCGGCGAGAGTGCGCGGCGTGCTTTACGTCGGAGTATCGGAGAAGGCGCGGCGTGTCTCGCGCGGAGCATCACAGAGCGTGCGGCGCCTCGCGCGGAGCGGAGCGTTCGAGAGCAGCGGAGAATGCGGCGCATCTGGCGCGAGGTGTATGAGAGGACGTGGCGCGTGAGTGGTATGTTCAGCGCGAAGCGTCACAGAGAATGCTCCGCGTGCCCTGAGGCGTAGCAAAAGCGTATTAGAATAGCCGGTTTGCATCACAATAAATCCATTTCGCTGTCGTGCGTCGACAGCAGCGGGGAGGCAGCATGAAGCATGGTTTCATAAAGATCGCGGCAGCCACACCGAGAATCAAGGTTGGCGACCCGGAATACAATGCGGACAGGATAATAGATCTTTCCAGGCGGGCCCAAGCGGCAGGCGTGCGGATTCTTGCTTTGCCGGAACTATGCCTCACCGGGGCCACATGCGGAGACCTGTTCAGGAGTTCCGATTTTCTCGTAAGAACAAGGCGTTGCGTCGAGCGTATTGTCAGATCCCTGCCGGAGGGGATCGTGGTTATATTCGGCGCCCCCGTCAGGTCCGGCGGCTCTGTGTTTAACGCTGCCATAATCTCCCGGGGACCCGCCGGCGGAAACGGCGCGGAGATTGCCGCGTGCGTTGTGAAAAACGACCCGGGAAACCGCTGGTTTTCCCATGCCGGCGGCACCATGCCGGGGGAAAGGCAGAAGGAAGCCTTCTTTGCAGAGCGTTCCGTCCCGCTTTTGGGCGGGCCGGCTGAATTCTCTTTCGGATTTGGCTCTGACTTCTCGTTCGCTGTGGAGATCGGAGACGACCTTTTTTCCGTGAAATCCGGCGCCGCCTCGTGCGCGGCGCGCGGAGCAACGCTTGTTGTGAACCTTTCCGCCATTCCCGCGTACAGCGGGATGAACCCCGGAATTCTGGAATCTGCTGTGTCGAAAAGCCTGATGCTGAAATGCGCGTATCTTGTTGCGTCCGCCGGAGAAGGGGAGAGCACCACGGACTATGTGTATACGGCACAGAACGTCATTGCGGAAAACGGAGAGATTCTCGCTTGTGCGAATATGGACGAGGACGCGCTTCTTGTCTCCGAGATAGACGCGGAAATGATTGCATACAGGCGTGCATCGGATCCTGCCTTCAGGAGATCTTCGGACGGGGAGAGCGGAGGAGTGGCGGAGATTTCCATATCCGGCATCTCAAGCGGAGAGACCGCCCTTACAAGGCGGTTTTCGAAAAATCCGTTCCTTCCGGAGGATGAGAGGAGGCGGAGCGTGGAGTGCGAAAAGATTCTCACCCTTCAGGCTCTCGCCCTGAAAAAGCGGATCGAGCACACCGGTGTGCGCCGCGTGGTTCTGGGGCTTTCCGGCGGCTTGGATTCAACGCTCGCCCTGCTTGTTGCCGCAAGAGCCTTTGACATGTTGGCTCGCGACCGGAGCGGCATCCTTTGCATCACAATGCCGTGTTTCGGCACATCCGGCACAACGCGCGGCAATGCGGTGTCTCTTGCCGGTGAGTTGGGGTGTGAGCTGCGCGAAATAAACATCTCAGATTCGGTGAATCGGCATTTCCAGGACATAGGACACGATGAATCGGTTCATAATGCCGCCTACGAGAACAGCCAGGCTCGGGAAAGGACGCAGATCCTTATGGATGTTGCAAACGACGAGGGAGGCTTTGTGGTCGGCACCGGGGACCTCTCCGAGCTGGCACTGGGATGGGCGACATACAACGGCGACCACATGTCGAACTACAGCGTGAACGCTTCCGTGCCCAAGACGGTGATCCGCTCTGTTGTGCGCGAATATGCTAAAAAAACCGAGGACGCCGCCCTGTCGGAGACTCTCTTCTCGATTCTCGACACCCCGGTGAGCCCTGAGCTTCTTCCGGGAGCGCAGAACACCGAGGAGATACTGGGGTCCTACGAGCTCCACGATTTCTTTATCTATCATTTTGTGATGAACGGGGCGGGACCGTCCAAGCTGTACCGCATCGCGCGGCGTACATTCAGCGGCGAATTCTCCGACGCAGAGATCCTCTCCGCGCTCAACGTGTTCTTCAGGCGGTTTATCAGCCAGCAATTCAAGCGCAACTGCATGCCGGATGGTCCGAAGGTGACGGAGGTGTCCCTGTCGCCGCGCGGCGGATGGGTGATGCCAAGCGACGCGTCCCCGGCTCTTTTCATTGCGGAGCTGGAACAGCTGGCCGTGGAAGCCGCTGAAGCGGGTAACTGAAATTTTGAATTGGGAGCATATGAACATGGCAGCAAGGCATAAGGTGAACGGCTTTTTCACGGCGGTGATTCTCGCGGTGGTGAGTTTCCTTGCAATATTTTTTTTCTTTCCGGATTTTTCCGAGAATTACTTCGGAATCAGCATGAAGAGCATGACCTCTCAGCGCGGGGTCGATGCGTCGGGTGGCTCGGCAGGAAGTGCGTCGTCTTCCGCCGGAACGGAAACGGCACCTGGCGGCACTCCCCGGGCGGACGCTGCGTCCGGCGGAGACTCAAAGTTTTCGATGGACGATATATCATCCGCTCTTCATAAGGTGGATGACAAAATTCGTGAGAAGGCGGAGGAGGCTGTCTCCTCGATAGACGTAAAAAAGCTTCTGGGAGACTAGGCGTCTTCCCGACTGGTACAGACTTCCCCGCTTGACATATGCTGTCCAGAGACGGTTGAAATACAGGCTGCTTGCTCGCGTGGTGTCGCACTGAAATCCTTTAGTCTTCCTGCATAAAGCGCGGAGACTTCTGAAAAAACAGCATAATCATGGAAAACAACCGTTTTTTTATAATAGATGGCTACGGGCAGATATATCGCTCGTATTACGCGTTTTTCTCCAACCCGCTTCTCGACACCGACGGTCGGAACATCTCCGCGGTGTATGGTTTCTTCAACACTCTCATGAGCATTATGCGCGAGCATAAACCTGCATATGTCGCGGTTGCTTTGGATTCAAAAGGAAAGACATTCCGGCACAACCTCTATCCGGAATACAAGGCGAACCGACAGAAGACCCCGGAGGATCTTCACGAGCAGATTCCCCGGATAACGCGGATCCTTGAAGATATGGGCATCAAGACCTTCATGAGAGAGGGAGCGGAGGCGGACGACGTGATCGCGACGCTCTCGGCAACTCTTTCCAGGCGCGGAATCCAGAGCGTCATCGTTACGGGAGACAAGGACCTCCTCCAGTTGGTGGGGCCCTCTGCATATGCTTTGCGACCACCTAAAAAGGGTGAGAAGACGTGGAGGCTTTGCGGGGAAGAGGACGTGAAGGAGCTTTTCGGTGTGCGTCCCGATCAGATCTGCGATTACCTGACAATCCTTGGAGACGCCTCGGACAATGTTCCGGGCATTGCGGGCATAGGAGAAAAGGGGGCGGTGAAGCTCCTCTCCGAGTTTGACACCTTGGACAAGGTGTATGCCGGCATAGAAGACATAAAGGGCTCCGTTCGAGCAAAGCTTGAAGCTGCGAAGGATCACATTGCGCTCTCTCGCACCCTGATCACTCTGAAGAGCGACCTATTTACGATTGATGAGGATGAGATCGAGGTCTGCAGCACCCTGAACATAGACTGGTACGGTGCAATCGAGGCATTCCACGCCCTGAACTCTAAGAGTCTCGTCTCGACGGCAAAAGGCTTCATCACGGGCGACTTTAAAACGCATCCGAGCCGTCCAGTGGAAGTGAAATACAAGGAGAAGAAGGTCTCCGGAGAGGTTCCAGAAGACTTCAGCGTGGATTTTGAAGATCCACAGAGGCTTGTCGGCTACGGTCTGAAGGAAAGACTGAAAAGCGACTCGTCGGAGCTGTTTCATGAGAGCGTCTCTCTTGCAAAACCGTATTTTGACATCAAAATCGCCGGCTATCTCCTCGATCCCGAGACATCCGAGCCCTCTCTTGACGACATCTGCCTTAAAAACAACGTCGACACGAACCTGTCAGTGGAGGAAAAACAGCGGCATCTTGTTTATATCCTTTCAAGACGGCTTGAGGAGGAGGGTCTGGACAGGATCTTTCATACTCTGGAGATGCCGCTTGTTCCGATACTCGCCCGCATGGAGGAGACGGGAATCCTCCTGGACAAGGAATCTTTGCGAGAATATAGTTCCGAACTCGGAACAAAACTGGACGAGATAAAGGAGGATATCTACCGTATTGCTGGGCATGAGTTTAACATCGCGTCCCCAAAACAGCTGCAGGATGTTCTGTTCACTGAAAGGCACCTCCTTCCGGTGAAGAAGACAAAGAGCGGATACTCCACCGACAGCGACACTCTCCAGCAGCTCTCCTTTTCCTCGGAAGACCCGGTGCCTCCGCTCATTTTGCGATATCGCGCGCTGTCAAAGCTCCAGTCGACCTATGTCCAGCCTCTTCCGGGGCTTGTCGGAGAGGATGGCAGGGTGCATACCACGTTCCTCCAGACCGGTACCGCCACGGGGAGGCTTTCGTCGAAGAATCCGAACCTTCAGAACATCCCGGTGCGAACCGACGAGGGGCGCCGTATACGAAGCGCGTTTGTCGCCTCTCCCGGGTCCGTTCTTCTTTCCGCGGATTATGCCCAGATCGAGCTTGCCGTCCTCGCTTCTCTTTCCGCCGACAAGGTATTGTCTGAGGCTTTCATGAACGCTGTTGATGTCCACAGGAACACGGCGGCAAGGCTTTTCGGAAAAAAGGCCGAGGATGTCTCGGACTCCGAGCGCCGAATAGCAAAGACTATCAACTTTGGCGTGATATACGGCATGTCTGCCTTCCGGCTATCCGGAGAGCTTCGCATTCCACGTCGAGAGGCTCAGGAGTACATAGACGCGTATTTTGCCACTCATTCGGGAGTGGCCCGTTTCATAGAGAAAGTCAAGGAGGATGCACTGAAAACGGGGGAAGTGCGCACCGTGATGGGACATGCGAGGAAGGTTCCCGGCATAGGAAGCGCCAACAAGACAGTCCGTTCTGCCGCCGAGAGAATGGCTGTGAACAGTGTGATCCAGGGCAGCGCTGCGGAAATTGTGAAAAAATCCATGATAAGCCTCTCGAATGCGCTTGAAATGGGCTCTTATAAAGCAAAAATCCTTCTGCAGGTGCATGATGAGGTTATTCTCGAAGTCCCCGATGCGGAATTGGACGCTGTGAAGTCCCTTGTGAAGGAGAGAATGGAGTCTGTGGATCTGATATCCCTGCCGCTCAGGGTCAGCATCGAGACGGGAAAAACCTGGGGTGAGCTGTGAGCGAAGAAAACACTCGGGACCGCCTGATTGTCTCATACCTTTCGCTCGGGCTTGAAAAGGGCTTTTGCAATGTGTCGGTTCAGGATGTGGCTCTGCGCACAGGAATACAGAAACCCAGCGTGTTCTATCATTTCCGGTCGTTTGATGTACTGAAAGAGGACGCTGCCGCATATGCGGCATCCTGCCTCGGCGGCGATTTCCCGATTGACACCCGGAGCGCGGGGCTTACTGATTTCCTCTACGCCTTTTTCGACAGCCTTGCGGCGTTGTTTTCCGGTCTCGGAGCCAGGGCAGCTCTGGCGATTTCGCGCGAGTGTGGATCGCATGACTTAGCGGCCCGGCACCTCATGGAAAAGATTGATTCCATGATTGAAAGCCGCCTCTCCGTGGCTCTTGAATTGGCTCTGGAGCGCGGGTGGACAGAAAATTCCTCCACCGACATCCTCGCTCGTTTCATGACGCCTTTTATAAGGGATGTGTTTTCAGCCGACCCGTCGGACGATGATCTTTTGGACATTGCCGACGACCTTGCCCGCCTGGTTGCCGGCTGACGAGAGCGTTTTGTTGTCCGTTTTATTCTTCCGTTTGATCCGGTTTCCCGAAGGACTCCCTCAGACAATCCGACCCACCGCCTTGTACAGATCCTCTTTTGAGATTCTGTGCACGAAACTTCGGCCGTGGGGACATACAAGTGAGGGCAGGCGAAAAACCTTCATGAGAAGCTCTGTTGCTGTGAGACGATCCAACTCTTCGCCGGCTTTTATCGCAGCATGGCAGGCGA
The DNA here is from genome assembly GCA_946414625.1 of uncultured Spirochaetaceae bacterium. Lineage (GTDB taxonomy): Bacteria > Spirochaetota > Spirochaetia > Sphaerochaetales > Sphaerochaetaceae > CAMKAB01. Next base: position 9,370 of record CAMKPI010000035.1, read on the forward strand.
TCACCGCGAATAGGCCTTTCCTTGCCTCCTCCAGGTCTCCTGTGTTTTTCGAGATGAAATCCGCGATTCTCGCCTCGCTTCCTGGATACCATGCGGGGACTGAATGGATCTCCCATAATTTTTCATCGTCTCTTGCAAGAGTTACTCCCAGGTCCTGGTATATGTAGCCGTTTTCCGAGAGAAAAGCATCCACCGAGGCGTTCGTCTCGAACCGGTACGGCACGGCAAGCCTTTGCGCTGCGGGATCCGCGATAATCTCTTCATATAGAACCCTTTCGTGGGCGGCATGCTGGTCGATGAAAAGAATCTCCTCGCCCTTTTGAACAATCAGAAACGTGTTGAATGCCTGTCCGATGTATGTGTATTTGTCAGTCTGCGTTTCTTCAGCGTCTAACTGCGGTTTTTGAATATTGTTTTGGGTATATTGTTCCGAAGTCGGAATAATGTCGGATGCCGCCGCGCTTCCTGTCCGGTCTGTCTGCTGTACATACTGTCCCGAGCCATGCGGCTGTTGACCCGGGCCGTACGTGTCCTCAGGTGGGTTTTCCATATCCGAGTCGGTAAGAGTGCTGCGACTCTTGGATTCTTCATCCGAATCTTTTAGTTCCGTAGGCTCCGAGCCATCCGTTTTTCTCGCGAACGCCGCCTTTGCCCTTTCCAGCCAGTCTTCTCCGAAATTCTTTTCGTGAAAAGCGGGGCTTTTCGAGGCGGCGTGGGCTCCCCAGAAGCCCGGCTCGGTATGAGTGTATTCAGCTTTCCGGACGGGCGTCTCGTCCTGTGGGATAATCATTCCCTGGAAATGTGTCTCCGCCTGTGTTTCGCCGAATGACAGTGGAGCGGGAGTAGCCGTGCTGAAGCCCTCCTTTCCGTATTGTCCCGGTGCGCGGCCTCCGGAGGTGATCCCCGCATTTCTAGCCGTCAAGGCGCTTCTTATCATCCTTGTGACTGCCTGAAACACGTGGCTTTGATTGCGAAGCCTCACCTGTCGCTTTGCCGGATGGATGTTGAAATCAACAAGCTCGGGCGGCTCTTCAAGGTACAGGTAAAAATACGGGAACGCTCCTCCGGGAAGAGCCGCGGAGTATGCAGAGGAAATAACCTTTACAAAAGCATAGTTGTCGATGATCCTGCCGTTTATGAATGTTCTGATTCCTCCTCTGTCCCGCCTGTATTGCGCCGGGGTTGACGAGAGGGCATAAATGGATATGTCGCCGTCGTGAAAGTCCATCTCCATCGTGTCCGCAGACCTGAAGTCCCGTTCCTGGGACATGGCGTCCAGAATGCGTCCGCGCCTGGTGTTCTTCGAGAAGGCTATGTCGAGCGTGCCGTCCTTTTTCAGAATGAACTCGACGTTTTCAAAGCCCAGAGCCTTTTCTATGAGGGTCTTCCTGCATTCCTTGTATTCACTGGTGGAACGCTTTAAAAACTCGCGTCTCGCGGGAAGGCGTTCGAACAGCTCTTCTACGCGAACTGTGGTGCCTTTTTCGGAGCTTCCGGCGTCGTGCGTTGCCCGTGTAACCCGTTCCTCGACTCCGTTGTCCACCGTGAGACTGGATCCGTTCGATGTTATCGTTGTTCTGCTGCACGATGCAATGCTGGACAGGGCTTCGCCCCGGAAACCCAGGGTTGATAGCGAGAATATGTCGTCTATCGTGCGTATTTTGCTTGTCGCGTGATGCCTGAAAGCCAGAGGCAGATCCTCTTCCTCGATTCCTGATCCGTTATCCGAGACGCAGATCTCGCGCATCCCGCCGTCGGAGATGTTCACGGAGATCCTGTCCGCTCCCGCATCCAGGGCATTGTCCAGGAGTTCTCTGAGGACGGACGCGGGGCGTTCCACCACTTCTCCCGCGGCGATTCTTGCCGCTACAATCGGATCCAGCTGCATTATCTTCATGTGAAAATCCTTTCCGGAAAATCGTCCGGTGTGTCTCCGCTTCCCGCGTTTTAATCAGAATTATGTGTGGCACGGAGCCGTCAGCGTTTTATCCCGATATCCGAGAAGTCATGCGCGCCGTAGACGTGCTCCATGGCAAGACTGTCCAGATGGACGATATCCCGCACAACAGGTTTCAGACGCGCCCTGATGTTTGTCTGGTCATACGGACAGACAGGCTTTATTACCGGCAGGTCGTATACTTCGGCGAGGCGGCGGATCGTGGATTCATGCACCTCAATCATCGGTCTTATGACATAAAGCGCTCCGTCGAAAAATTCCTGCACGGGCTTCATCGTGGCGAATTCGGAGCGGAAGAAAAGGTTCATCATCGTGGTTTCAACGAGGTCGTTGAGGTGGTGCCCCATGGCTATCAAGCGGATTTCTTCCTTGCGGGCTGTTTCAAACAGAATCCTTCTCCGGTTCCGCGAGCAGAGATAGCAGTTAAATTCGCCGTCGAACGAGGATGGAAACTGAGCCTCGTCCACAATCCGGAAATCTATGCCGAGGTCGTGGAAGTATTCGGCAAGTCGGGGTCTGTATGCGGAGTCGATCGGATGCTCGTTCCAGTTTATCATCACGGCTTTAAGTGTGTAGTCCACGGGGAGCCATTTCCTCCTGACAGACAAGGCCAGGGCGAGCGACAGGCTGTCCTTGCCTCCGGAGACGCCCAGGAGGACCGTCTCGCCTCCGCGTATCATGTCGAACTTGTTAACTCCTCGTCCGACCGATTTTATGAATCTCATCACCCATGGATCCATGATGCCGCCGATCACGTTTTTGTACGAGAGCTTTCCGTTGTCGTAAGGGCTCCTAACGGGTGTCTTCATTGCTGCTCCTTGTGCCTTTGCGAGGGCATTTTAACCGGGATTCGTATGGCGTGCATGTTTTTCCGAGCCGCGGCGGGTGCGCCATATGGTGTGGATTTTAGCAAAAAGGTTGTGTTATTGCAAAAAAGTTTGGAAAATGATGCTATGAAAAAGATTGTCGCTGCGGCTTTGTTTTTTTTGTTCCCGCTTGTCGCTGTGTTTGCTGCTCCGGATTTGAGGGTCTCCCTCCCATCAGCGGGCTCGAAAGTCCAATATCCGGTGGATGCGGACCTGGGTGAATGCTCTGATGTAAGCAAATCCGAATCCCACTTGCTGCTGATCGAGGCTTTCAGGAAGCCGTACAGCCTTGAATGGGCGGAGGAATATCTTCATGAGACTTATAAGAAGAGCATTGCGCGGCTCTACTCTCACCTCCTCTCGGAGATTCTGCCGACGCGGAACGTGCTTCTTTCAAAAGCC
>CAMKPI010000036.1 GCA_946414625.1 uncultured Spirochaetaceae bacterium
TCGATATCGTCCGTAAGGACTGACGGATCCACCACATGGGAGCAAGCCACGTGAATGGTCTGTCCGCGGGTCCTGAAAACCTCCTCGGGGAGGTACATCGCTTCGATGTTGAATTTAATACCGAGCGCGCTCCGGATCCGTGTCAGCCGGAGAGTGCGGTTTGACAGGTGCCCGTGCACGTACATCACGATTATCGGCATGTTGTTCTTCTTCGCAATCCGAACAAACGAGGATTTCCAGTCATAGTCGAAAATTTCGCCGTTCTTCAGGCGTCTGGAACAGAAGCCCGCCGGATAGTAATACATTGGGCGTTTTTCGTCAGCTGCGCGGTTCAGCGTGTCTATGTCCTTCTTGTTGTAAACGCAGACCTCGGAAAACGGGCGAATAAAGCGCAGAAACGATTGAACCAGGAGACGAGCTCTGGGATAAAGCCTGTGGAGATACTCGAACACAAGTATTCCCTCCGGTCCTCCGTATGGATGGTTGGACGCGAACATCACAGGTCTGTCCGTCAGATTTTTCATCTCCTCCGCACCAGGCCCCTCCAGAGACAGGTGCAGATCAAGATACCTCTTTATCTCGGAGAGGAACTCCTGGCCCGTGCCGTAATGCGTCTTTTCGAACTCACTATTGAACTCGTCCAAGTGTAGAAGACGGCTGAAATGATTGAACACAAAACCGGGAATGAAGCGCTTATACTTCGGGGCGAAGTGCTCCGCCAGTTCTCTGAGGTCGATAGGTCGGTAAGGCTCCAGCGCCGAACGGTCTATCATAGCCTCCTCCTCTCTGAGGAGAGCGGAGAGATCCTCCTGAAGTTCTTTCGGAATCTCCGGCTCCACACATCCGACGCTTCTGTCAACTATTTCCTCTTTTTCCCTCATTCCCCGCCTCCAGATGCTCTCCGGCGTAAAGCGGGTCATGATCCCGTGCAAACACGCCTTGCAAAAAAACAAAACAACCTACACCCGGCTCAACGTTTTTAAGCCATGGATAAAAATTTGTCACCAGTGGTGTCACTTTTTAACACTATCGACACCCGGCTCAGCCTTTGTTGAGCCGCCTGAACTCGTACATCAGTATTCCCGCCGCCACAGACACGTTCAGGCTGTCGATATGCCCTCTCATCGGGATCGAGACTATCTTGTCGCATCGGGATCGGACCAGGCTTCTCATCCCGGAGCCTTCGCTGCCCATCACTATCACAGAGCGCGGCGAAAAAGTCTCACTGTAGCTCTCTGTGCCGGACATATCCGCTCCGTAAACCCAAAAACCGCGTTCTTTCAGAGAATCGAGCGCCCGAGCAATGTTTGTCACGGTGGACAATTTTACATAGCCCGCGGCCCCGGAGGACACCCTGTAAACTGTCTCGTTTGCATGGACGCTGCCGTTTTTCGGAAGAATCACAAGGTCTATCCCAAACTGGTCCGCGCTTCGCAGAATCGCGCCGAGGTTGTGCGGATCCGTGATGCCGTCAAGACAGAGAACAAGAGCGGGCTTCTCATCGCCGAGAGAATTGCAAAACTCATCCAGGGTGATGTTACCCCCGCGCTCCTCACGCGAACGCCTGCCGGTATCGAAAACAGCTCCCCTGTTCTCCAGCCCGCGAGAGACCCTGTCGAACTCTTCTTGGGACAGTCTCTTCACGGCGGTCTTGCCGTTCGCCTCCGCGAGACGCTCCAGGACGGCAGATCTCTTGTCGCCTCTCAAAACATACAGAGTGGATCCCATCGATGCGCTCTTCAACGCCTCTTCTATCGCATGCGTGCCGGTTATCTTCTGTCCCATATATTATTCCCCGCCTTACTCGTCCGCTAGCGTTTCCGGACGCGGATTCTCGTCCTCGCCCATCTCCTCGGAGAGAGCCTTCATCAGCCGCCGCGCCTCCGCGGAGAGCTTTTTCGGTGTCTCCACCCGAAACTTTATATACAGGTCGCCCACAGCGGAGGACTTGTACCGAGGAAGCCCCTGCCCCTTGATCCGAACCACTTTACCGGAAGAAATGCCCTCCGGCACACCAACCTTGACCTTCTTCCCCGTCAGGGTCTCGACGTAGATATCCAGTCCCAATGCAGCCTGGGTGATGGATATGGGAATCTGCAGGTACAGGTTTGCTCCGTCGCGGACAAAATACTTGTCCCGCTTCACAAGAACGCGAAGATACAGATCCCCGGGGGCAGCCTTGTTTGGACCGGCGTTCCCCATCTTTGGGATTATGATATCCATTCCGCTCTCGATTCCAGCAGGTATTTTGACTTTGATGATCTGCTTCTTACGGGTTGTTCCCGAGCCTCCGCATTTAGGACACGGATTCTCGATAATAGTACCCTGTCCGCCGCAAGTGGGACATGTTCGTATGAAAGAAAAAAAGGACTGCCCCTGCTGCACCTGTCCGCGACCTCCGCAGGTGGGGCAGGTCTTGCGGGCGTTACTCTTATCCTTGCTGCCGGTGCCGCCGCATGCCTCGCAGACAACCTCGTGGTTGTACGTCACCTCTTTTTGGAAATCCTCGGCAATCTGGGAGAGCTCCACCTCGGTATTCACCCGTATGCTCTGTCCTGAAGACTCCCTGGCGCCAGACGAGCCGAAGCCGCCGAAACCGCCGGATCCGGAAAAGCCGCCGTGGGAAAACCCGCCGTTGAAAAGATTCTCAAAAATGCTGCCGAAACCGCCGGAAAAAAGATCGCTGAAATCCGTATACGCCCGACTGTAACCTCCGGTCTGACCTTCGACGCCGGCAAAACCGAACTGGTCGTAATTCTTACGCTTCTCTTCATCTCCGAGGACTTCATATGCCTCGGTAGCTTCCTTGAAGCGCTCCTCCGCCGCTTTGTCACCCGGATTTCTGTCCGGATGGTTGGCTACCGCGAGCTTCCTGTAAGCTTTTTTTATCTCTTCCTGAGTGGCGTTTTTCTGAACGCCCAATACCTCGTAATAATCTCTTTTCGCCACTTTCAATCTTTGCGGCACTTTTTCCGTTCGTACCGCTCTCCCCGCTCAATCTCAAAGGCGCTCCAGGTTTTCCTCAGGACGACTCTGCCCTTCCGAGGCAAAGCTGTCCCGCGGAGTCGTCTACCGTCTACAGAAGAAGCGCCTCTCTCCTGTCGTGCAACAGATCCGCAACCGGCGTTTCCGCCAAAAAAGCCGGCCATAAAGACCGGCTTCAATATACTTCAAATACGCTGTTGTTTCAATCAGAGCGCAACCCACAGGCTCTCCATGGCACCGCGAAATACGCCAAGGCGCTTCGTTACAAAGCCCTGCCGCAAAAGCTGTAAGATGGACCGCCTCCTGATGCCGCGCCGGACGGATTCATAGCCATGCAGCAGATAAATCCGTCAACCCCAGCGAAGTGCAAAACGATTAGTTCACCACCTCGTAGTCCGCATCGGAAGCCGCACCGGAAGACCCTCCGTTCTTCCCAAAGCCTCCGGCTCCGCCCGCGGCAGAACCGTCCGAACCACCGAAGCCTGCACCGCCGGAACCAGAGGTGCCTGCACCCGCGCCGGCTCCTGCGGAAGAAGCCTGCTGACTCTTGTACATCTCCTCGGCCAATTTGTATGCGGCGTTCTGGAGCGTCTCCGTGCCTTTTTTCAGCTCGTCGGCAGAAGCGTTCTGGTTGGCAAGGGTCTTCTTCAGGTCCTCGATGGCAGATTCAATCGCCGCCTTGTCGGACGCAGACACTTTGTCGCCGTAATCCTTCAGGGATTTCTCCGTGCTGTATACAAGGCTGTCCGCATTGTTGCGGGCGTCGATCCTCTCGCGCTCCTTCTTGTCCTCCTCGGCATGCATCTCCGCTTCCTTCACCATCTTGTCGATCTCCTTCTCGTCAAGACCGCTGGAAGACTGGATCTGAATGCTCTGCTCCTTGCCGGTGCCGAGATCCTTTGCCGACACATGGACAATCCCGTTCGCATCTATATCGAACGCCACCTCAATCTGTGGAACACCGCGCGGAGCGGAAGGAATTCCGACAAGATCGAAATTTCCCAGCGTCCGGTTCTGGCTTGCCATCTCTCGCTCACCCTGCAGGACATGAATGCTCACGGCAGTCTGACCGTCCGCGGCGGTGGAGAAAATCTGGCTCTTCCTAGTCGGAATCGTGGTATTCCGAGGAATCAGGCGGGTCATCACGCCGCCCAGAGTCTCAATTCCGAGGCTGAGAGGAGTGACGTCGAGAAGAAGAACATCCTTCACATCGCCGCCGAGGATGCCTCCCTGGATTGCCGCTCCCATGGCGACAACTTCGTCCGGGTTCACGCCCTTATGCGGCTCTTTACCAAACAGAGCTTTTACGGTCTCCTGAACCTTTGGCACTCGAGTGGATCCGCCAACCAGAATGACCTCGTCGATGTCACTGGCGGAAAGACCCGCGTCTCGCAGCGCATTCTGGCATGGAATCTTGGTCCGCTCAATGAGGTCGTCGACAAGGCGCTCGAACTCGGAGCGGGAGAGAGTCATCTGCAGGTGCTTCGGACCTGAGGAATCCGCCGAGATGAACGGCAGGTTGATGTCCGTGCTGGTGGAGTTGGACAGCTCGATCTTTGCCTTCTCCGCAGCCTCCTTCAGCCTCTGGAGAGCCATCTTGTCCTGGGAGAGGTCAATTCCGGTCTCACGTTTGAAGCCGTCCACCATCCACTCAATGATTCTCTGGTCGAAGTTGTCACCTCCCAGGTGGGTATCGCCGTTGGTGCTCTTCACTTCGAACACACCTTCGCCCAGCTCCAGGATGGAGATATCGAACGTACCGCCGCCCAGGTCGTAGACCGCGATCTTCTCATCCTTCGATGAATCCTTTCCGAACCCGTATGCAAGAGCCGCCGCTGTGGGCTCGTTTACGATTCTCTTTACATCGAGACCCGCTATCTTGCCAGCATCCTTTGTGGCCTGGCGCTGTGCGTCGTTGAAGTATGCGGGAACCGTGATCACGGCTTCGGTCACAGGCTGTCCGAGATAGTCCTCGGCAGTCTTCTTCATCTTCTGGAGAATGCTGGCGGAGATCTCTTCCGGGCTGTAGTCCTTGCCGCGAATCTGGACGCGAACCGCATCCGACGGACCGGAGACAACCTTATACGGAATCATCGCAAGCTCGTCTGGAACTTCCCTATATTTTCTTCCCATGAATCGCTTTATCGAATACACTGTATTCTCGGCATTCGTCACGATCTGGTTCTTCGCAGGCTGCCCTACAAGGCGATCCTTGGCAGTGAAGCCCACAATTGACGGAGTGGTCCGCTGACCTTCCGAATTGGCCATAACGATGGGCTCGCTCCCATCCATCACTGACACGCAGCTGTTCGTCGTGCCCAAATCAATTCCTATTATTTTCCCCATAATATTATCTCCTATTATTTATTCACAAATTGTGCAAACTAACGATTCGTGCAGTCCCGTAACGGACTGAGCACGCTGAAAACCAAGCGGCTCTCCGCGGAGGCGCCCAGGCGAAGCTGATGCAACGGCGCGAGCAAGGGATAGTACTATGTGCACAGCCCGCGCGAGCTCCTAAGAGGCGCCGCATCACGCCAGACCACCGCGGAGTCGTTTATGCGAAGCGGATGCAACGGCACGAGCAAGGGATAGTGACTTGTGCACAGCCCGCGCGAGCGCCTAAGAGGCGCCGCATAAACGACGACGCTCAGACAGGCTTCGCGACCTTGACCTTAGCAGGTCTTACCACCCTCCCGTGAAGCCGGTAGCCTGCCTGGAACTCCTGAGAGACCATCTCGGTCTCTATTCCTTCGGCGGACTCCATCATCACAGCCTCGTGCTCCTCCGGATTGAACTCCTTGCCGGAGGTCTCGATTCTGGTAAGCCCCCAATTCTTGCTGAGAGTTCCGAAAAGCTGATTCTGCATGAGCTCGATTCCCTTGCAGAGAGACTGTGCGTCGCCGCCGGATCTGCCGGCTTGAAGCACTCTGTCGAGGTTATCAAAAAACTCAAGAAGGTCGCGGATAAGCCTCTCGTTCGCATATACGACAGCGTCCTCTTTCTCTCGGATCAGACGCTTCCTGTAGTTTTCGGTGTCTGCCTGCAGACGTATCATGCGATCTTTCAGCCCGGAGACTTCCGCCTCCAAGGCCTTCACCTTCTCACTCTCGTCTGAGAGAGCATCGGCGGCATCCGGGTGGCAAGCCTCGCCAGTCACGTCTCTGTCATCGTTCCCGGTGGAAGCGACCCCGACATTTTCAGAAAACCGATCCGCCTCTCCGTTGGAACGCTTTTCCTCGTTTTCCGCTTCGGGATTCTTCAAATCGCCAGACAGCGACTCATCCATGAAAGCCTTCACGCTTTCGTCTATATCCAAATCATCCATAACACATCCCCTGACACGGAAGGCAAGTCCTTCGGCATCCAAAAATTATACCGCCGAAAAAGCGCTCAATCCGCATTTTTCGCAGCCGACACCAAAGGGAAACCCCACAAGCCGATCTGCAAAACAAGGCATTGTCCGAGGCCTATTGCCTCAGACACGACAAAGATACAAAAACGCCTGTAAAGCGTCAAATTTTTTTGAAAATTTTTTGTTCCTGACTAGATAAGTCAATTCGAAGCAACATTTTAGAAAATATCTTATTCATCAATTCCTTCAACTTTATAATTCTCAATTTCTTCTCTTATAGTTCTCAGTTCATCAATGTCTATATCCTCATCAAAAGCCTGTTTAACGCTTAATTCCACGTTTTTCATCATAAGATGTTTTAGTTCTTCCAAATCAATTGTTTCCGGATTAAAGTTGATTTTACCATCCGCCAAATCTGATTTATTGTAAATATTAAAAATCCCTTTCAGCGAACCAAACCGGTCATTGTTATCCTCAAAATCTATCAAGACTGTTGGAATACCCATTGCTATACATGGAGAGGCGCAGTGCAAAGCCGAAGTTATAACTAAACTAGCGTTGTTTCTATAGTTATCCAACACCTGCTCTGTCATAGTTACATATTTCTCAGCAGAATTGACATAAAATTCAAAATTCCGACTTGTATCAACACTTCTCTGATTGATAAATTCGGCATTATTTACCAAGTCAGATGGAATAAATTTTAAATATTCATCTGGAATATTGACAATAAACACTTTATTTTGCGTGGTTAACTTTGGTCTTTTGGGGAATGTAAGCGTCAAACACCTGCTCAAGTAACTTTTGAGCCCAATACTTTTAAAAAACTCTAAAGTAGAGGTATCTCGGCAACCAAAAGTTACATTTTCAAAATAACCGGGATTATGTTTAATAAAATTTATAAATGTATTTCTTTTTTCTGTTGTAATATGCGTTCCTAAGAATATAGGCAAAATGTTTTCATTTGGTAAATATGCGTCCCCGTGCGAAAACCATCCCTGCATTATTGAATAAGCTTTTTTCCCATGATAATGCAATAAATTATCTCTATCCCAAAACACGAAATCAGTGTCCGGAGAAATGGTTTTAATAACATTTTTTGTTGCAAGGGTCTGTACGTAATCTCCAAGATTCACTCCAAAGTGATTCTCCCCCTGAAATCCCAGAAATGCTACTCCGGTATAATAATCATACTTAAACAATACTGCGGTTTTACGATAATCCTGTTTTTCCGTGGTATTAAGAGCATTTTTGACACCAGAAAAAGCTTTTACATTTATGTTTGAATTTATTAAGTCAATCTTGTCACTCAAATATATCGTTTTTGCGTTAACTTCTTCGACATTATTCTGTAAAAAATCCAAATTATTCCGCAACGATTCTACATTATTTTGCAAGGAATCTATTTTATTTTGCAAAATCTCAATAGTGTTTTGCAATCTTTTATATTTGCTTTTAAATTTAGATTTAATCCTGAAAATGATACTCTTTACTTTCTTTATCATGTTTTCTATTTGCATATAAGCGTTACATATAATCCTTTTTTATAATTGGTTAAAATTAGCATTGCTCATTATAGATCTGCTCTGTTAAGCATAACACATATCTACATGTTTAACAAGCGTTGCGATCCTGAGAGTCTCCTTCCTGCACGCGCGCAAAAAATCAGCCGCTGAGAATGTGTTCATCGCAGTGTCCTGCAAGATCCTTCCAGCACGCTCGTAAAAAAATCAGCGCCCGGCACTGGGAACAAAGCCTCCGGGAACACCCGTCAGTCGCCCGTAAGCCGAACGCTTACAATAAAAAACCAAAAAAAGAAAAATCAAAGCACGTGAACCGAACCGGGATCAAACACAAGGCTGCACTTCTCGCCGACTGCGAAGATCCTCTTGTTCTTTGGATTGTGCTCCTCCAGCTTCACTAAAGTGGAACCCACTTTCACATGGTAGTTCTGATAGCTGCCCATAAAGCAAGAGAGAACGACTTCGCAGGGAAGCCCGCCGGACGCTTTCAGCGTGGCAGCCTCCGGGCGGAGAACCACAACCGCCTTGTCTCCGGCGGAAAGCCCCTTCTCGTTCGGCAGTTTCACCGCGGTGCCTTCGATGTTCACCGTTATCTCCGCCGAAGAAGAGTCCATCACTTCCCCGCGGAGGAAATTCGCCTCGCCGATAAAATCCGCAACGAACTCGTCCACCGGATGGTAGTATATATCGTACGGAGAGCCCATCTGCTCCACAACTCCACGATTCATGATGATGATCTTGTCCGATATCGCCATCGCTTCGCTCTGGTCGTGTGTAACGTATACTGCGGTGATTCCCACCTCCTGCTGGATTCGGCGGATCTCAGTGCGCATCTGGACGCGGAGCTTTGCGTCCAAGTTCGACAGAGGCTCGTCAAACAGGAGGACTGATGGCTCGATTACAAGGGCCCTGGCGAGCGCCACGCGCTGCTGCTGACCGCCGGAGAGCTGGTTCGTCATCCGGCTCTCCATTCCCGAGAGCTCCACAAGGGCGAGTATGCGCGTCACCCGCTCGCGAATCTCGTCTTTCGGCACCTTGCGGAGACGAAGCCCGTAGCTCACGTTGTCGTAGATGTTCAGATGCGGCAGGAGCGCGTAGCTCTGGAACACCATCGCGGTATCCCTCTTGTTCGGTGTGAGGGCGTTGATAGGCTCATCCCCGAGGTAAATCTCGCCCTCATCCGGCGACTCGAAGCCGGCAATCATGCGAAGCGTTGTTGTTTTTCCGCAACCGGACGGTCCCAAAAGCGTCACGAACGAACCCGGCTCAATTGTGAGCGACGTGTCGTTCACCGCATAAAAGTCCTTTCCTGTTTTCGGATCCTTATATATTTTCGAAATATGGTCCAGCCGGACGCCTTTCTTTACTTTTGACATTTTTCCTCCAATGCATGTTTTTAGTTCATTGAACTCGCCTCAGCACAAAACATGGCGCAGAAGCGGCTCTCGCCCACGAAAAAGCCCCGCGCATAACAAACGCGCCAGGTGCAGAGTGCGGCAGACTCTAATACACAAGCCGGGTGTGGTGCGAGCGGCTCTCGCAAACCAGCTCGCGAGAGGCTGAAACGCAAGCCTGGTGTGGCGCAAGCGTCTACGGCGTGTTTCAAACGGCTCTGATCAACCAGCCCAAGAGTGCCGCGAGCGTCTCCAATCTTCCAGGCACGCAGTGCGGCAGACTATAATTCACCAGCCGCAGGAAGCCGCGAGGGGCTGAAACGCAAGTCCCGGTGTGGCGCAAACGGCTCTCGCCAATCAACCGCGAGGGGCTGAAACGCAAGTCCCTGGTGTCTCGCGAGCGGCTCTCGCCAATCAGTCCGGGGGTGGAACAAGCGTCTAATACGTCAGCCGCATGGTGCCGCGAACGCACCTTGTCAACCAGCCCGGGGATGGAACAAGCGTCTAAACGCCGGTCACAGGAAGCCGCAAACGGCTCTCGCCAATCAACCGCGAGAGGCTGAAACGCGAGCGCTTTTATCATCCAGCCGCTTTTCTGCTTGTTCCAAAACGTTTCATTCCGATATTCATCAAGAGCACCGCGGTGTAGGTGATAAGTATCAGGATCGAAGCGAACGCGCAGGCAAGGCTGTAAGCACCCTTCTCGGCGAACTCGTTGATCTGCACCGTGATGAGAAGATACTGCGGTGTCACCAAGAGGATTATCGCGCTTATAGCCGTTATGCTCCTGACAAACGCCGTGACAAGCCCGGAAAGAAACGAGTCCTTGATGAGCGGCAGCGTTACGGAAGTGAAAACCTTGAAGCTGTCCGCCCCCATGTCGTACGCTGACTCCTCTATCGACTTGTCGATCTGGCGCAATGCGGAGATGCCGCTGCGGGTTCCGGTGGGAAGGCTGCGGACAACGAACACAATCACCAGCACAAGACCCGTGCCGTAGATCCCCTGTAAAATTCCGCTCCCGAATAGTCCGTTGGAGAAGCCCCTGATGTAGCCCACGCCGAGAACAGTCCCGGGAACAGCCATCGCAAGCATCGAGACCGCCTCTATGAAGCCCTTGGACTTGAACGAGCGCTTGACAACAAGATAACTGATTATCATAGATAGAAGCGCAGTAATCGGAGCCGAGATGAACGACAGGATGAAACTGTCACGGAACACCTTGAAGCCCTTGTATTTGCTGAACACCTGGCCGAACCACTTGCCGGTGAGCGGGAAGAACTTATAGCCCCAGGTTGGGAAAAGTGCTCCCACAGGAACGCAGATGTACATGATGATGACAAACAGAGCCACCGCGGAACAGAACACGACAAGGGGCGTCTTCACACTACGATCCTCTATCAGCATTCGAACGCGGGACGCCTTGCCGGTGAGAGTCGCGGTAGACTTCCGTTCCAGGTAGAACTTCTGAACTATGAACATCAAAAGCGTTATCGAGAGGAGCACCACAGCCATCGCGGAAGCGCCGGCCTTATCGTAGTTGCCTGTGATCTGCAGGTATATGGTTGTGGCGAGAGTGTCGTAGGAGCCGCCGATTATCATCGGGTTGGCGAAGTCCGCAATCGACTCGATGAACGTGACAAGGAACGCGTTGCCGATTCCAGGAAGAAGCAGCGGGAGAGTGACCGACGAGAACACCTTGAAGCGCGACGCGCCCATGTCACGGGCCGCCTCCTCCAGCGACGGGTCTATGTTCCTCAACAGTCCCTTGAACATCATGTAACAAACGGGGAAGAAGGTGAGGGATTGAACAATCACGATTCCCCAGAAGCCGTACACGCTGTTGTCATAGATTCCGAGGACGTACCTGGTGATTATTCCCGCCTTTCCGAAGAGCATTATCATCGAAAGAGAGAGAACAAACGGCGGAGAGACCACCGGAAGCATCGAGACCACCTTGAAAAGCCCGCCGGTGAACCTGCCGAGCCTGACATACTCCTCGACATATGCAAAAAGAAGCCCCGCTGCTGTGGCGAAAAGACCCACAGTGAAGCCGATTTTCAGGGTATTGCCGATTGCCTTGGTAAATGTCGGGATCCGGAAAATCCTGCCGAAAATCGACAAGGTGATTCCGTGTCCTCCCGCAACGCTGTCCACAAGAAGCACAGCCAGCGGATACAGGATGAAAAGCGTCAGAAATGTGATGAGGAGCACAATCGTGGTTATCATGATGGGGTCGCCGAAAAGCTTCTTCCTCTCCAGGGCGGCTCCCTGCTTGGTTGCCATAGGCACCTCCGTAAAAAAAGGCGGTGGCAGAGCCACCGCACATCTTTGTGAAACAGTGTTCCGGAAAAGTTTTACCTGCTTTCCGCCGTCCCGACGGAAGGCAGGCTGCTCTCAGCTCAACCTGCCGGATCACGCAACCGAAAACGGTTACTTTACCTGGAACCTCGACTGGTTACCCGTATCGATACCTCCCTGAGCAAGAGCCGTCATCAGCTCGGCGATATAGGTCTTGGTGTTCTTTGTCGCATCGTCGAAGTCGTAGTCCATCACATTGTTCGGATCAAGACCGAACTCCGTGGCTTCCTTGGGCTGTGTGGCGTTGTCAAGCACGAGGAACTGATATGAGCCGTTCTCCTTGGCGAGATTCACGCAGTCCGGGGACAGGGCATACTCAATCCAGAGCTTCGCGGCGTTCGGATGCTTCGCTCCCTTGAAGATTGCAGTGGCGCCGACTTCGCAGCTGGTGCCGGATGCGGGAATCACAAGACCAATGTTGCCGTAGCCGTTGTCAACGATCTGATAGATACCGTCGTGCAGGAAGCCGATACCTATCACACACTCGCCGATTCCGACGTTCTTGGAAGGCCCGGAGCCGCTCTTGGTGTAAACCTCGATGTTCTTGTCAAGGTCAACAAGATACTGAATGCCCTTGTCGTGACCGTACTTCTGCACCATCGTGTTGATGACAAGCTTTGCGGTTCCGGCGGTGTTGTAGTTGGAAAGCCATATAAGGTTCCTGTACTCGGGCTTCAGGAGATCCGGCCAGTCCTGCGGAGCAGCCAGACCGCGACGAGCGAGCTCGTCCTTGTTGTACATGAAACCGAGAATACCGGTGTAAATACCGTACCAGCGGTTCTGCTTGTCCTTATATACGGGCTTTGTGATGTGGGAGGCGTTCT
>CAMKPI010000037.1 GCA_946414625.1 uncultured Spirochaetaceae bacterium
TTTACTGCCTGGTGAATGGCTATCCTGTGAAAGACTACACCGAGGCTGTGAATGACTATCTGTGTATCAAAAAAAAGACATGGCAGGATTTGGTAGAAATTTCCGAAGGTGTTGAAGAAGACGCGTCAACGGAACTGCTGGGGAATGTCTGCCGTGAGGCACTTGGAATCATACCCTCGTTTGTGGTTGATACGCTAAACATCAAGGATGATGCTGAATTTATAGCCCAGAATTATATAGGGCGCACCGTAAATGCGGTGGACATCCTTCGTCTATTGTCGGATTATGTCAGTTTATAATAATAATTGATTCTTGTGTCTCTTGAAGGAAAAGCCTTTATTTTGAAAAGGAGTATGTGATGAAAGATTATTATGATTGGCCAGCCAATACACTTGATCCACCGGATGACGAATATTTTAAAAAGCCAAACGGCAAAGAGTTGCAGGATGACAAACCCGAGGACAAAACAGAAAGTAAGGATGAATCTATAGAAAAAGCGACGCAAGACAAATCCAAGGGCAGAAAAGACAATAAGGATGAATCCGATTGGAATTATATAGTACATGAAATCCAAAACAACGGAGGAAGCACGATTGATAACTGGAAAGAATGGCTTACTGATAGCGATCTTTTCTCTTACAGCATGAAAAAAAAACAAATCGAATTAAATAGAGAAAATAACGATATTATTGTAAATGTATCCACAGAAGAAAGCGTTTGGATTCATATCGACAATAGCAAAACCGTTGAGAAAGAGAAGGCTTTCCTGGAGAGATCTTTTGCCAATAATGAAAATGTCGCTATATTTGTTTGCAACGACAAAATGTATGTTTATACATATGTGGATACAGGTGAAGAAAGGAAAAGAAATTATTTTTATGTTAAGGTGCTATTCAGAGAATACGATGAAATTGGAGTATTCTTTATAAAGTCATTAAAAGCAGGTTATTATAAAGGTTATAGTATAAGTAATGAGAAAAAAAAACTTAATCAAAGTGAGATTGAAGAAAATATAGGAAATATAATTAGACAATCCTTTTTGAATGCCGAAAAAATTTTAGAAAAAGAAGCAGAAAAAACACAAGAAAATTTGCATGGACTCTTTGAAAATGACGAGCTTTCTTTTGTCCCTTTAAAATCCTTTAAAATTGAATATTCCACAAGACTATCGGTGAAGGTGGATCATGGAACAGTAAAAATTAAGATTGGAAATGAAAATTGATTTGAGCTGGGGGAAATGTCTAAGATTGTTAGAGGAGGATTATTCATGCCGTATTCTGATACATGGAAGCGTATCTGTGAGGGAGTTAATAAAAACTCGACGTCAAAGAGGAGATGATTCAAAATTCTTGGGAAATTTTTTTAAGGTTTTTGTTTGGATAAATTGGGGTCGGAGGGCGGACATAATCGCTGTTGAGTCAATGGAGAACGGAAGTAAGGGAACATAGCCGGACTTGTTTGATTCGTTGAAAGAACAAAACAAAGGGGAAAACAGTGTTTTGTAAATATTGCGGAAAAGAAATTTTGGAAGAATCAAAGTTTTGTCGGTTTTGCGGGAAAAAACTAGTAGAAGAAACTGTGGTCAATAGTCAAATAGAGGGAAAGTCCGGAGTAAACAAAGATTTCATAACATATCAGCCTGAAAAATCTCCCAAATCAAGAGCCGGTGCGGCAGCTCTGGCCTTTTTTCTCGGGGTTTTCGGAGCACACAGGTTTTACGCGGGAAAAACGGATACTGCTGTAACAATGCTTATTATTTCCATTGTGGGCTTGTTCACCGTTATACCTTTTATTGTAACTGGGATTTGGGCCTTAGTTGATTTTATTATGATTCTTTGTGGAAGTTTTAAAGACAAAGACAATCTTCCTATTAAAGACTGGTGATTTCCTACAAACTGTTTGGTTCATAATCTATTTAAGATATTATTTTTAACAAGCGACATTTTAACCATAACAAGTCTAAAAGAATTATGCTAAATATCTTAATTCTTTGTAAGATTTTTAATAGATAATAGGAGACAGCATGTTTTGCATTAACTGTGGAAAAGATATAGAAGACTTTGATTTCTGTCCGTACTGCGGGAAAGCACAAAAAAGAGATACTTCAAATACCAGTACAGATGCAAACCATAAAAATTCCAGCGGATTTGATTTTCATAACTGGTGTATTGGAAATGATCTTGAATCCATTGAAAAACAACTAAAGAATCAGGATCTTGACACAAAAGATGTTCTTGTAAGTTTATCGGAGAGCGATGTAGATAAACTTTTGTTTTTATCATTCGGTGCTAAAAAAAAGCTTATTACAGCGGTTCAAAAACTAAAAAATGAAGAAGGCTTAAACATTTCTTCGCAAACCTCGCAATATTCCGACGAGGATAGCATTCCCGGTCGCTGTCCTAATTGCGGAGAGATATGGGGAAAGGCAGAAGAAACCTCAGGTGCGGGAAGTACCTTAGGTAAGGCTTTACTTGGAGGTCTCTTGTTAGGTCCATTAGGAATGATAGGAGGAGCCGCATTTGGAAACAAAAAAATTGTTTATTTCTGTCCTAAATGCGGTTTTAAAAGGGAATATAAATCATCTTTGGTAAAAAATATTACCAAACAGCTAAAATAAATAATGTCAAATTTTCAAGGATCGCAGCTCCGGTATTTACCGTCGGTAAAAGCCTGAAAATCCAGTGTTATAACTAGTATGTGGTCTGTAGGCAGCTGGATTGGGCTGACGCACAAGGACACAACGCAGCAGTGAGGGAAACGGTACGGAAGCGTGCCATATTTCAGGAGGGGTTGAGTATGAAAAACAACAACATGGAAAAATCATATAAAATCAAATCAGTCGAAATCGTACCCGGTTCGTACTTTGACCCGAGCTGGAAAGAGGAAATGTACAAGATAATTACCGATGACGGCAGGGTGTTTGCCAACGCTGCGCCGGGGACAACGCATTTTGAAAAACAGGTTAAAAAACAGGTTTGGACAGACTATGCAGGCAAAGAGGTGATAGCCAAGGAAAGTTGCGATAAAAAAGGTGTGGCGTGGCTCAATTTTTGCCGATATCCTCAGGAGACGGCTCTCGAAATGTCCGCAGGAATGTCCCGCAATCAAAGTGAATCGAGTCTATCCTCACAGTCTTCTCCAGCAATTCCGAACCCTAAGGCTCCCGAGGCTGACCTCACTGCTGATGAAGACCTGCCTAAAAAATATGACTTAAACAATGAGGATTTGAAGGAGGCAAAAGAAGCGTACGACCTTATCAAGAAGGGAGTGCCAGCGGTATTCCTTACCGGCGGAGCAGGGACGGGGAAGTCTACATTCATTAAATATCTAAAGAAGAATCTAAAAAAAGACACGGGAAAAAACTGGGTGGTACTATCTCCGACAGGAATAGCAGCCGTGAACGTGGGCGGGCAGACGATACACTCTTTCTTTGGATTGAAAGGAGATATCTATGAAAAAAGGGATCTTGAAAAAATCGATGCTAATCCCGTCGCAAAACATACGGACTTGATAATCATAGACGAGATTTCAATGGTATCGTCATGGATGATGGATATAATAAACTATCTGCTTCAGCGGTGGTGCGGTAACAACAAGCCCTTCGGAGGTAAGCAGATGCTTTTTGTCGGGGACTTGTATCAGCTGCCGCCGATACAGAATGATGATTCTGCGAAAAAAGAATACTACAAAAAGTGGGAAACAAAATATTTCTTTTCATCTAAGACGATTAAAAATATGCTGTCCAACGGCGATTTCAAGGCTGTGCAGCTTGAACATGTCTTCAGACAGGATAATATTTCATTCATTCATATGCTCAACAGAATCCGCAGACACGAAAGTGGCTATCAAAAGGATATCGACTATCTCAACAACTACAATATGATTGAAAAGCGCCTAGGAACGCAAAGTATTCCAGAGGAATGCCTGAAATTGTCCACGCTGAACCGCGATGTGGAAGCCTTTAACAGAAGCAGGCTGTATTCTTTAATGCGGAAAGGCATCGAGTCTAAAATTTATCTCGGCGAGGTGATGGGCCGTTTCAACTTTGAGAATTTTCTTACCCCGGAAAAACTTGAGTTGTGCGTGGGAGCGAAGGTCATGGTGACAAAGAATCTCCCGGATTTGGATCTTGCAAACGGCGACATGGGGAAGGTTGAAAAAATGGGAGAATCTTCCGTGTTCATAAAAACTGAAAACGGAGTCATTGAAGTTGGACTTGCGGTTTGGAAAAGCCTCCGCTACGAATGGGATAGCGAAAAAAAGGAAATACGGCAAGTTGAAGAGGGCTCGTTCTCCCAGATACCGTTGAAGCTGAGCTGGGCAGTTACGATTCATAAGTCGCAGGGCTTGACGCTCGACAGGGTTGCAATTGATGCAAGTAACTCTTGGGATCTCGGGCAGGTTTATGTGGCATTGAGCCGCGTGAGGAGTCTCAAAGGGTTATTCCTGACGCGGAAGATTCCTTCTTCTGCGGTGAAAACAGACGAAAATGTGGATCGATTTTATAGTTTACTATTCGGACATGAAGATAAAGAAAATGCGTATAAGTCGGAAGAATACGATGTATCGCGGTCGCGGTTGTCGGACGAAAAGGACAGGTTTACATTCGATGATTCTGACAAAGACGTCTCGCTATCGGATTTCCGCGAATATGTGATGATTGGTGATTACAAGTTTAATCTTTATCCGGAAGAAGGGGAAAAGATTCAGGACCATGTAAAAAGAACTGTTCCTCATTTGATTGAAAAGAGATTGATTCCGGATGAAGAGATGTTTCAGATTTTAAATGACTCGGATTATTGCTACGAGACTTTTAGAATACATTGCAAGTTCCCTAAATGGACCGCGAAATATACTTTGCTTTCAATTCCCGATGTTGTTCAGAAAGATAATTATTTGAAGCGGAAATATTATAAGGAGCCCATCGGCGATGGCAGGTATATGCTTTGCAGCCAGTGGTATCAGTATTGCGCGGAGTACTTTGCCGAATGGCTTAGAAAACTTGCGGAAATGAATAAGTTCAAAGCCGGCGCTGTATTGAAGTCCGACGCTTTTTGCGAGAAAAGTGGATACAGTGATGAAACGGACAGGATGCCAGCGGTGAATGCAAAAACTTGTTCACAGCCGGATTGCAAAGCCTGTTCTTCACTTGTCGCTAATGTAGAACTGGTAAGTTGTGTTTCAATAGATGACTTCAAGCAGTGGCTTATAAAGAACGGGTATAAACCCAACACAGCAAATGCATATGGGAGCGCGATTAATGGAATAATGAACGAAGAGAAAATTTCATTGCCGGGATTGTGCGCTAAGATAGATTCACTTGTTGTTGAATGCGATGTAGGCGGTTTAAAGGAAAGCCTGGGAGATAAAGGACATAAGACTTGGATTAACGCGCTTAAACGTTTTCAGGAGTATTTAGCTGTAAAGAGGCCAAAGCCAAAGCCAGCAACTGTTATCCCGGTAGATACAGATATTGTAGGAAAGAAAGTCAAACACGATTTATATGGTATTGGAACAATAATAAAAACAGATACAAATGGCACATTAATTGAAGTCTCCTTTGACAAGGTTGTAAAGAAGATAAGCTATAAATCGCTTGAATTTATTTGATGTGAGGATGTGTTAGCGTCAAGAAAAGTTTGCAATTTCATAAGTCATTTGTTTTTAGTTTTCGTGGCAGCTCCCGGGCGCAGCGGCAGCGCGTATAGACAATTTTTGCAGTCTCTGCGCACTTTTGTGGAGACACCGGGCGCCGCGACGTGGAAATGTCTCTTTGGAATCCCTTTTGTTTTGAAACTCTCAAGCATTTTCGGGCGCAGCGGCAGAACGTATAGACAATTCTGGTAATCTCTGTACCCTTCTGGGCAGCTCCCGGGCGCGGCTTCGCCGCGCCCGGGATTTTTCGTAGAATTTGAAATAAGTACTCTATAACGGTTTTGTCGCTTTCAGGGCGACAATCCTCATGATTAAGGCATTATGATAATCTCGTGGCAAAAAGCGGAATCACGGCTGTGAATCGGCTGCCGCGCAACGGGATTCCGTTGTTTTCAAGGATCGTCGCGCCGTTATTTACCGCCGGTAAAAGCCCGGAAATCCAGTATTATAATAAGTTTATGCATGCGGCAGACGAGCCGGGAGCAGTGACTCTCGCCGGGCAGACGGGTGAAGCAGGGCGGTTGGACAGGACCTGCGCGATGGTCTCTGCAAGAGCATAAGCGGCCAGGAAAAGCAGTTAAAATGAGGAGGATTTGAGATGACGGGTTCAGGTGGTGGCGCTGGCGGCACCTACATTCCAAACTGGGATATTATTAGATCCACGGATATTGACAGGTATGTTGATGTGCTGTGCGATACCTATAATTACTGCATCATGAGATGCGGTAATTATGGGACAGATGCTTGTAATAGCTGTAATAAAAAAAATATCAAGAAGCTTGTTATTGGTTGTTGCCTTCGCTTGCCAGGGAAGGTGTTGATGTGTATATAAGGGCCACCAGTGACCATATAAGAGAGGTGTCTGACCCTGTGGCGATGCCGGAGAAGCTTAAGGCACTGGAAAAGATGTTGAACCGAAAACGGTGGAAAAAGACGCTGCATCGAAAACCGCGGAAACTCCTAACGGAGCCTGCGGGAGATTTGCCACGGGAAGTCACGGATGATGAGTTGCCGCAGTAGTTTCAGGTGTTTCTCGAGGAGGACGTATGAAAACAAGACAAAATGACGGATCCGTTTTGAAGGAAGAGGCCAAAACCGACGGGAAGAAAACGGGTTTTTCCAAGGGAACGCAGGCAGATGGTGTCCCGGGTTTTTCCGCGGATGTCCCGGATGCCCGCTATTTCTTGTCCGCGGACTCGCACGGCGAGCGGGCTTTTCTGCTGTTTGAGTCGGCCAGGGATATGAACAAGGCGCTTGAAGCGTTGGGCTATGCCCCTATTGCCGATGGATCCCTGCTCGTTTGCGACACTTCCCTGCCGCAGGATGTCCGCGACGAGGCCTGGCCCATGGCGTCGACTCGCGGGAGTCGCGAAGATCTGGAATATCCCATAAGATGGCCTTATATCCTGGAAAAAGATACTGATAGGCGCGAAGGAAAGGTGTATGTTTATACTCCAAGCAATGGATCTGCTTCCGTGCCGCTGAAATACCTCCGTCCTCTTGCAGTGGATGGGGTTGAAGTGGAGATAAACGGCGACATCTACACTTATTTCATGACAAACACTTTGTCCGCCCTTGAAGAGCGACTCTTCCGGTTGGGCTGTCTGCTTCCGGGCAAAGAGGATTGTATACCAAATCCGGTTCTCCATAAACATGTCATCGACAAGATGGAAGAGCTGGGCGCGTTATATTCCATTCCGTATCTGATAAATGGCAAGGAATTCCAGCGTATGGTTATAAACGCCTGGGATGAACGTGAGAACATTCCCGTTGTATCGTTCATAGACGAGCTGAGGAATAAGCATCGATCTCAAATCCGGGCTGGATTCATCAGCCGGATGATAAATGCGGACGATGCGGTCGGGCTTGAGAAATACTTTCAAAGTAACCCGGACATCGAAGGCTCTGTTGTGAGTGGTTACAGTCCGCTCATGCTATGTGCCTGGTTCGATTCCGCGAGTTGTGCCCGTCTCCTCTTGCGCTTGGGGGCGAATGTCGACGCAAGGGGAAGTGGTGGTCTCACAGCCCTGATGGTGGCTGCCGGAAGGGGATCGGTGAAAGTCCTTGACATCCTGCTTGAGAGCGGAGCGGACCGAAGCCTCCGCGCGGAAAACGGCTGGAACTCATATGTGCACGCCATGGCGTTCAGGCACGAGGAGGAAGCAATGAAACTTGCTGAATATGACACCACCGCAGGCAGTATTGCAGTTCCTAAGGCTGAAGCGGCACTCCCGACCGAAAAGATGAGCTTCCAGGATCGCTTGCACTTCTACATTGCGCGGTTCACTGCCCTCGGGGATCGCAAAGTATCCGAGATTTATCAATCGCTCGGACCCTACATGACCCGGCAGACTTTTTCCAAGCTTCAAAGCAAAACGGCGCGGCCGAGCAAAGACAACTGCATCCTGCTTTCGATCGGCTTGCATCTCGATCTCGAAGATGCGGAGGCTCTTCTCATGAGTGCGGGACATGTCCTGAAAGAGTCCGACGTGAAGGACTCGGTTGTGCTTGCCCATCTGCGCGAGCAGGACTACGACATCGACGTGATCAATTCGGAAATCTACGAGAAAACAAAGCGCTCCTTGATGAATCCGCGCCGCAAGGAATATTCGGATTACCACGAATGAAACGGCTCCATTGAGGACGGTGTGGGGTTGTGCGGCACGGATCTGCATGTCACGAATGAAACGGCTGCATTGAGGACGGTGTGGAGTGGTGCGGCACGGATCTGCACGTCATGAATGAAACGGCTGCATTGAGGGCGGGGTGGGGTGGCTTGGCTTGGATTTGTCCCGTCACGACTGACACTTCGGGAATTGCGGTGCGGGGAGGTGTGGTGTGGTCTGGTCTGGTCTGGTCTGGTCTGGCACCGTCCTTCATGTCTCGTTCCTTCGGGATGCACGGCTCAGGCATACTACTGTAGTCGTGCTATTTTTAAATTGCATAGTAGCGTTTAGTGCTACATAAAAGGGCTTAGTATGGTTAATGTATTTAGTGGTGGTGATTACCCAAACATGACAGAGCGGGATTTGGAGGCGTTGTGTACCAGTTATTACACTTGTATGCTGTGTAAGACTTTTGCCTCTAGTACTTGTGAAGATTGTGATGTTCGTAAAAACCAACTTGTTTGTTATAACGCCTTGCCGCTCTCTCTCAGGTTGTACGTAAATAACAGCATCGCTGAGAGTACCGCAAGGGTGCTAAAAGAGCGCGCTGAAAAAGAGGCTGAAAAAGAGGCTGAAGAAGCCAAAGAGGGAGCTAAGGAGAAAACTAAAGAAAAAGTTAAAAAAGAAGCTAAGGCTAAAACTGAAGATGAAAACAAAATTTTTAGACATAAAGCCGTAATCATGCTGCTTGTGATTTTTAGCGCAATTTTCTTTTCGTTTGCTTTAAATGTCTGAAAAGAAACGCGCGGTCCCGGTAACTGACGGAAATCCCGCGAGGTTTTTTGACAGGGGGTGCCTGTTTGCGAAGAAGTCCGCAAGTTGCCGTATGGAACATCCGTGGAAATTTTTTACGACCGGGGCAGTCTGTCGGTGAAGAAGCCCGCAGGTTCCTTCGTGGAACATCCGTGGAAATTTTTGCGGGCGGAGAGCGGCTGGTTTTTACGTGCCACCCTCAGGTCTCCGTTCGGAAATCCCTCGAAAATTTTTGTGGTTTTGCCTTTGGTGGCGGTGTATAATTCCAAACGAATGGTACTTGCGGATCAATCAGAGGGGTGGTCGTCCCGGATTCGCTTGTGGACACGGCGGGCGGCTGGTAGCTCTTTTTGGGGCCGGGAAGCCGTTTTGCAAAACGTATCGGAGGTATTTATGAGCGTGCATATCGGAGCGGAACACGGAGAGATCGCGGAACGGGTAATTCTGCCTGGCGATCCGTTGAGGGCAAAATTTATCGCAGAGACTTTTCTCGAGAACGTGGTGCAGTATAACAACGTGCGGGGGATGCTGGGTTTCACCGGCATGTATAAAGGCAAGAGGGTGAGCGTTCAGGGCACGGGAATGGGAATCCCGTCGATAGGTATCTACGCACGGGAGCTCATCGTGGATTATGGCTGTAAGCGTCTTATCCGCACGGGAACATGCGGTGCTCTTATACCAGAGTTCAAGCTGATGGATGTGATAATCGCCCAGGCTGCCGCCACGGACAGCGGAACGCAGATAGCGCGGTTCGGCTCAGGTGTCACATTCCCGCCGGTATCGGATTTCCATATGATGTGCGACGCGGTGAAGGTTGCTGAAAAACTCGGAGTTGAGCCGAAAGTCGGCACAGTGTTCTCCACAGATCTTTTTTATAGGGACAAGACCACAGAGAACCTCCTTTCAACCTATGGTATTGCCTGCAGCGAGATGGAATGCGCCGAGCTCTTTACTCTCGGGGCCAAGCACGGCGTGCAAACGCTTGGAATCCTCACGGTGAGCGACGAGGTCTATTCCGGGCGCGAGACCAGCAGCGAGGAGAGGCAGACGTCGTTCACGACGATGATAGAAATTGCCCTGGAAACGGTCTGATGCCTGGGACTTTTGGATTCGTCTGCAAGAGACTCGTCAGCATGGTGCCGGCAGGCTCTTCCGGATAGTATGGCTGTTGCTGAAAAATTCCTTGTTTGATAGAATGCGGGCTGGCAGTTTTACACAAAATAATCGGGATGGGGGCGTGAGGCGGCACCGTGCGGCGTAGATCGTGCGGAAACCCGCCGTCGTGCGCGGCTCCGGATCCCGGCAAGGAGGTCTTCCATGGCAAGAGGAGAGATCAAGAAGGAGAGCAAAGGCAGGCCGTCGTCCAAAAATACAAAGGAAAAGACGGTCAAGGAACCTTCATACATCGCGCCGGAAGTGATCAAAAAGAAGAAAGACAAGGATTTCTAAGAAAGCGCTTGTCGAATGGCGGAGAAGGAGAGACGCCTTGATGTCATCTTTCGACGCTTTCTCAGGGTGTGGATAGTCTGCGCCCTTTGGGCGGACCGGCTTGCGGCGGTCTGCCTTTGTTTTTATTCAGCGGAACTCTGGCATGTTTTTGCATGTTTATACCCTATAACGAGGTTGCGAATGTCTATAACCGGGAAATATCTTTCATCCCATCCTGATGCGCCAGCCGAGATGGCATACTATCTCTCGTCTCTCGAACTCGTCATGGAGGACAGCCCGGAGGTTGCGCGGAGCATCGTCCGGGAGCTGCGGGATCAGCGAAAGTATCTGAAGCTCATCGCCAGCGAGAATTACAGCTCAATTCCCGTCCAGGCGGCAATGGGGAACCTTCTTACCGACAAGTACAGCGAGGGCTATCCGTTCCATCGTTTCTATGCGGGATGCGACAATGTGGACAATATCGAGGACTACGCGTGCGCCTTGGCGTGCAAACTGTTCGGCGCGGAGCACGCATACGTCCAGCCGCATAGCGGAGCGGACGCTAACCTTTGCGCCTACTGGGCCGTCCTGAACGCTCGTGTGCAGAATCCGGTTCTGGAAGAGATCGGGGAGAAGAACCTGTCGAATCTTTCCAGGGAAGACTGGAACCGTGTGCGGCGGGCTGTCGGGAATCAGCGCATCCTCGGACTTGATTACTACAGCGGGGGGCATCTGACCCACGGCTACAGACAGAACGTCTCTGCCCAAATGTTCGATTCATATTCCTATACAGTGGATCCTTCCACCGGGCTTTTGGACTACGACGAGGTTGAGCGGATGGCTCTGGAAATCAGACCGCTTGTTCTCATCACTGGCTACAGCGCGTATCCCAGAAGGATCAACTTTAGGCGTATGAAGGAGATAGCGGACAAGGCGGGCTCTGTCTTGATGTGCGACATGGCTCATTTTGCAGGTCTTGTGGCGGGAGGCGTCTTCACAGGGGAGTACAACCCTGTGCTTTGGGCAGACGTTGTCACAAGCACTACGCACAAGACGCTCCGCGGTCCGCGGGGGGGGATTGTCCTCTGCAAGAAGGAGTTTGCGGAAAGCGTTGACAAGGGGTGCCCGCTCGTCCAGGGCGGACCGCTGCCCCATGTGATGGCGGCAAAGGCACTCTGTTTTGAAGAGGCACTTCGCCCGTCGTTCGGGGAATACGCCCGGAGAATCGTGGAGAACGCGCAGAGCCTTGCCGCATTCTTACAGGAGGAGGGGCTTCGCGTTGCCACGGGCGGCACTGAAAACCACCTGATGCTTGTGGATGTGTCTCCGTTCGGCATCAACGGCCGCCTCGCGGAGTCAGCCCTCCGCGAGGCCGGAGTCACTCTGAACCGGAACGCTCTGCCGGGAGATCCGAACGGACCTTGGTATACGTCAGGGCTTCGAATTGGGACGCCCGCCGTGACAACGCTCGGAATGGGGCGTGATGAAATGAAAGAGATTGCCGCCGTGATCTCGCTTGTCCTGAAAAACACCAAGCCCCAGACAGTCGTGAAGACAGCGGAAGATGGAAGCCCTGTCAGAAGCCTTTCGCGGAACAAGTACGAGATCCCTGGAGCGATTGTGGCGGAGGTGAAGAGCCGGGTGGAGGCGCTGCTTTCACGCTTCGTTCTGTATCCAGGGCTGGATATAGACGCGCTTGGCGCGCTCTGCGGCCTGTGACAGACTTCCCGGAGGGGGTCGGGAAAAGCGGAAATGGGGCGGAATCCCGCGCTCGGGGCGAGGGGTTTCGTCTTGTGACAGACCTCCCGGAGAGGGCAGGAAACGGACGGTGGCGACACTTTGCGCCCGGGGTGCAGGGTTGGCGCACTATGTTCGAGACCTTGTTCTGTTCGTCGGGTGTCCCGGGGAATATCGCATCGGGCGCAGGATTTGC
>CAMKPI010000038.1 GCA_946414625.1 uncultured Spirochaetaceae bacterium
AAGGCTTCTCTCCGCTTGCGGGCGGCACGGAAGTGAACCGCCTGGGCTCATTCGAGACGGAACGAAATTATGTGTCGCTAAAAAAAATAGCTGATCTGAAAATAATTGAAAAGTGTGCCGCCGGCGGGCCTCTTGCGGGTTTTGTACGGATCGGCGCAATGGCAACCTTTCAGGAAGCTGTAGAGAGCCCCAGTGTCCCGGATTATATCAAAAAGGCGTGTCTCTCCATGTCGTCGCCTCAGCGGCGGAACATGGCGACTCTTGCGGGAAACCTCGCTTCGGCGCGAGACGACTCGTACATCATCCCGGCTCTTTTGGCATCCGGCGCAGAGGTGTGCATCCTGGGAGCGGACGGGAAAGAGTCCCGCATTCCAGTCTCTGAATATCTTTTTGGCAGCGTTGGCCGCGATAAGATCGACGGAGGGCTGATTTCCGCGATTCTTGTCAGGGAAAAGGCTTCTGTCGTTCAGAAGAGGTTCTCCAACACTGCTGGGTCACATGCTTATCTAACGATGGCAGCGGGATCTGCGGAACCGGCGGGACACTCGAATTCCAGATCGGGCGGCGCGTCAGGCGGAGTCGCTTCCGCGCTTTGTCTGAAGAATACCGGTATTTATTTCTTCCCTGATTCTGTTCTTCCCGGAGCCGAACCCAAGGACGACTTCTTCGGTTCCGCGGAATATAAAAAATACCTTGTCGATGTCACCAGGGAGGACTTTCTTTCAGCTCTTGGCCTCTCTGAACGCACGGAAACAGAAGCGGACAAGGCAAAGGTGCTCTTCCTCCCCAGCAGAACCGTCACAGGTGTGGACGCCGAGTATGCGTATTCGGAGATTTTCGGACAGTTTTGCGGGTCTGCGGCTTCCAGGAGCGCCCTCTCGGACAATAGAACAGAAGGGAAACAGCGAGGTAAAGGAGGAGCGGCAAGATGAAGATTCATTGTGTAATTAATGGTAAAGAAAAAAAATACGATGTCGATCCCGCCAAAAGTCTCAGGGTTTTCCTCCAGGAGAACGGGCACATGTGCGTGCGCGATTCTGATGACGGAGAGGGTTTCTGCGGTTCAGACACTGTGCTCCTCGACGGTGTTCCGGTGTATTCAAACCTTATCCTGGCATGCGAAGCGGACGGGTGTGAGATTCTCACTCCAGACGGGCTTTCCGAGCCGGGAAAACTCTCCGTTGTCCAGCAGGCCCTGATAGATGCAGGTGTTGTGCAGAGCGCATACAACGCTCCTGCTGCCGCTCTTCTTATCACGTGGCTCCTGGACCGGAATCCGAATCCCAGCCGAAAGGAAATCAAAGACGCTTTGTCCGGCATTTTCATTCGCGACGCCGGTTACGAGCATTATTATCTTGCTGTGAAGCTCGCCTGCGAGATGATAGAAAAGGGCAGATACGAGACCCCGACCGCCCCGAGCTTCCACCCTGAGTGGGAAGTGGTGGGCAAGCCCTTGTCAAAGATCGACGGTCCACAGCTGGTGAAGGGCGAGAAGGCGTTTGTTGAGGATTTTGTAGATCGCGACGCCTGCTTCATGGTGGTGCTCCGCAGCCCGCACGCCTCGGCTTATATCAACAGCATAGACACAACCGATGCGGAAAAGGTTCCGGGCGTAGTGAAGATCCTCACAGCGTACAACACTCCGGACACGCACTACATGAGCGCAGGTCAGGGCAATCCAGAGCCAAGCCCGCACGACCACGCCTTGTTTAATTTCAAGGTGCGCCATGTCGGAGACAGGGTGGCTGCGGTTATCGCCGAGACCATGGAGGCGGCGTGCGAAGCCCGCGATAAGATAAAGGTTGATTACGAGATTCTTCCCGCGGTGTTCACAGTAGAGGAGGCGATGGCTCCCGGAGCTCCGTTGGTTCACAACGGGGTTGTCGAGTACCGCTCCGGCGCGCCGGCGAATCTTGAAGAGTATAACAAACTCGCAGGAGACCCGCGCGAGGGCAGGGTGATATATCAGTTCCCGCTGCATGCCGACATCCGTAAGAACATTGCCGCAAGCAACAAGGGCGAGATCGGTGATGTTGAGAAGGCTTTCGCTGAGGCGGATGCGGTGGTTGAAAACACATATCAGACCACGCAAATCCAGCACGCACCGTTGGAGCCGCATGTCTGCTTCGCAAAGATGGAGGCGGGGCGGCTTGTGGTCTATGCCTCGACGCAGGTGCCTTATCATGTGCGCCGTATCTGTGGCTGGGTCACGGGTCTTCCCGAGAACAAGATCCACATCATCAAGACCCGCGTGGGCGGCGGCTATGGCGCAAAGCAGGATATTCTTGTTGAGGATCTCACGGGCTACGCGGCATTTGCCACAGGTAGGCCCGTATATTATCGAAACACCCGCGAGGAGGAGTTTATCGCGAACTCCACCCGCCACCCTATGCGTGTTCACGTGAAGATGTGCGGAAAGCGCGATGGAACGATTACGGGTATTTATCTCGAGGTATGCGCAAACACCGGTCCGTATGGGAACCACTGCCTCACCGTCCCTATGAACAGCTGTTCCAAGACCCTGCCGCTCTTCAAG
This sequence comes from uncultured Spirochaetaceae bacterium, assembly GCA_946414625.1. GTDB lineage: Bacteria > Spirochaetota > Spirochaetia > Sphaerochaetales > Sphaerochaetaceae > CAMKAB01. The sequence continues at coordinate 2,537 of CAMKPI010000038.1, forward strand.
TGTGACAACATGAAGTATGACCTGAAGGTCTATTACACGAACACTCCGCCCGCCGGCGCCTACCAGGGTTACGGCACGCCAAAGGGCACATACGGACTGATGATGGCTCTTTCCGAGCTCTCCGAGCGTCTTGGCGTGGACTACAAGGAAATGGTCCTGAAGAACCACGTCGAGGAAGGCTACATGCTGGAGATCCTTAAGGGACTGGGCGAAGGCCGTGAGGGCGCGGTGGTTCCCGTGGGCTCATGCGGTCTGCGCGAAGCGATTGTCAAGGGCTGCGAGATGATAGACTGGGGTCACAAGGAGGAGTCCAGCGATCCAGACTGGAAGATAGGCAAGGGCTTTGCGATGATAATGCAGGGCTCAGGGCTCCCCGGACTGGACCACGCCGAGGCAATAGCCCGATTGGAGACAGACGGCACGTTCATCCTGAACAGCGGCGGTGCGGACTTGGGAACAGGACTGGATACAATCTCTGCCAAGGTTGCAAGTGAGATTCTGAAGCTGCCAATGGACAAGATCACAGTCATCTCGGGCGACACGGATTCCTGCGCGTTCGACACCGGGTCTTACGCGTCTTCCGGAACGTTCTTCAGCGGTAATGCGTCTGTTTCCGCCTGCGAGAAGCTTCGCGGTATGATACTGAAGGAAGCGGCGTTCCAGATGAACGAGAACGAGGCAGACCTTGAGATCATGAGCCCGGGACTTGTTTACAGCCGGAAGACCGACAGAAGCCTTTCGTACGCCGAGATCTCGCACACAGCCTGCTCCGGTGGCGGAAACGGACAGCTCATCGCCCACGGAACGTTTATCACAAAAGCGTCCAGCGTGCCGTACGGAGCGCATTTCGCCCAGGTGGCGGTGAACGAGCGTACCGGAGAGATAAAGGTGCAGAAGTTCTACGCCCTTCAGGATGCCGGCACTCCGATAAACCCGGAGATTGCCCTCTGCCAGATGTACGGCGCTGTGATGAAGTCCATCGGACATTCGCTGTACGAGAACATGGTTCTGGATGGCAGCGGACACTGCCTGACAAGCAACATGACAGACTACGGGCTGCCGATGATATCGGAGGCTCCGGAAGACTTCAGAAGTGTTCTCATCGATGTCACCGATAAGTTCGGTCCGTTCGGAGCTAAGAGCATTTCGGAGATTGCCTGCAACGGCGCCGCGCCTGCGATAGGAATCGCTATTCATGACGCGGTGGGAGTTTGGGTGAGGTCCTGGCCGATGACGCCGGAGAAGATTCTGAGAGCCATGGGGAAGATCAAATAGACAGTTTAAGACGTTCATGAGACGGATAGGGGCGGCGCTTCGCGCCGCCCCTATTTCATATCTCGTTCCTTTCTCGTGTTTACCCGAACCGGCGGGATAGTCTCAGCCTGCCTTTGGAGCGTAGTGGTCAAATTCCATGCTGAAGCTGCCGCGTCCCTGGGTCGCTGAGCGGAGGGCAGTGGAATAGCCGAAAAGGTACCTCAGCGGAGACTGGGCCCTGATTTGTGAATCCGTCGTCCGGGATTCGATGCTTTCCACAATGCCTCCCCTTGTGGTCAGCGTGCCAATGGCATCTCCGGTATATTCGTTCGGCACGGTGATTTTAACGTTCATCACAGGCTCCATCAGAACCGGACCCGCCTGGTTTGCCGCTTCGTCAAAGCACATGGCGGCACAGCTGGTAAAAGCCAGGGCTGTTCCTGTGAGAGGATTATACTCGATGGCCGAAATCTCCGCTTCCACGTCGCAGACCTCGTAGCCAAATTTGATACCGCTGCTGAATGCGTTCCTCACCCCTGTCTCGATGGCTTCGAGAATCTCTTCCGGAATCTCGCGCGTAGGAGCGACAACCTTATAGGAGTTTCCTGTTCCGGCGGCGCGAGGGGAGAGACGCATTGTGAGGGCTGCTTCGTTTTCCTTCCCCGCGATAATGCGAGAGAACTTATATTCCCACGTGACGGAACTCGTTATACCCTCTCGGTATGTCACCTGGGCGTTTCCGACCCGGCACTCGACCCTGAATTCTTTCTTTATCCGGGTGGTAAGCACGTCGAGGTGTAGTTCTCCCATTCCGCTTATCACGGTCTGACCGGTTTCTTCGTCCTCGCGCCAGGTGAATGTCGGATCCTCCAGGGACAGCACCTTCAGTGCCTTCAGGAGCTTTTCCGTCTCGTCTGCGGAGTCGCTTTCCACGGCAACGGAAATCACGGGGGAGGGGAACTCAATCTTCTCCAGAAGAATCTCGCGCCCGTCGGATGTAATCGTGTCACCTGTCTGCGCTTCCTTGAATCCGATGACAACCGCAATGTCTCCGGCAGAAATCTCTTCTATCTCTTCGCTCTTGTTAGAGTGCATTCTGAGGATTTTGTTCACCCTCTCTTTTTTCTTTTTGTTTACGTTGTAGACACTCAGCCGGCTTTTGAAGGTTCCGCTGTAGACGCGTATGAACGCGAGAAGCCCTGCCTGAGGGTCGTTCTGGATCTTGAATACGAGAGCCGCGCCTGGACCTGACGGGTCCGCTTTAAGCGAAACACTTTCGTTCTTTTTGGGATTCTCCGCAGTGACAGGCTTCACATCCAGAGGGCTCGGCAGGAGATCCACTATGCCGTCTAAAAGGGGCTGTACGCCGATGTTCTTCAGTGATGAACCGCAGAAAACGGGAAGCAGGGTTCTTTCGAGAACGCTCTTGCAGAGCGTGGAGAGAATAAGGCTCTCCGGTATCTCCTTTCCGGAGAAATACAGATCCGTTATCTCGTCGCTTTGGGCGGAGACCGCGTCAATAAGGCGTTCGCGCCATTCGGCCGCAGTCTCGGTATATTCCTCCGGAATCTCTTCGTAGCTGTAATTTTCGCCTTGAGTCGCTTCGTCGAAGCGGACAGCCCGCATTTTAACAAGGTCAATCACTCCGCTGAATGTCGACTCCTTCCCAATGGGGATAAAGAGCGGTGCCGGAGTTTCTCCGAGTTTTTTTCGGATCTCGTCCAGAACGGCGTAGAAGTCTGCGCCCATCCGGTCCATCTTGTTGATGAATGCGATGCGCGGCACTCCGTAGCTGTCCGCCTGTTTCCAAACGGTCTCGCTTTGCGGCTCCACTCCGCTCACCGCGCAGAAAATACCCACCGCTCCGTCCAGAACACGGAGGCTGCGCTCCACTTCCGCAGTGAAATCCACATGTCCCGGAGTGTCGATTATGTTGATCTGGCGGTCTTTCCAGTAGCAGGTGGTCGCCGCGGACGTGATCGTGATTCCGCGCTCCTGTTCCTGCTCCATCCAGTCCATTGTTGCTTCTCCGTTGTCAACCTCGCCGATCTTGTGGTTTTCCCCGGTATAGTAGAGAATTCTTTCTGTGGTTGTGGTTTTGCCCGCGTCGATATGAGCAATGATTCCGATGTTGCGAATGTTTTTTATTCTTTCGATGCTGTCAGCCGTTGCTTTGGTGTCTTTTGCCATTTTGCGATTCCTGGTGAACGCGCCGTGAACGCGCCCATTTGCGTCTGGTTTTTGTCGGGAAGGATTGCAGACCGTCGTGCCGTTGGACTGGCTTGGCCGGTTGAGCCATGGATGGGTCCGTATCACGCAAATTTATCACTTATTAACAAAAATAACAATTAGAGGTATCATCTATGGTCGGTCGGTTTTGCGAGAGGCAGCTCTGTTTTTTGCGCTTGCGTGTCGGCGGATGCTGTTTGCGAGGCTGCGGACTTGCGCGCCCCGGAAAGAGACTCTGCGTGGTTTCCTGCTGCGTCGACCCTGGAGGATGTTTTGATTTACGCTCAGGAGAAAGTTAATCTACATACTCATTCTTTTTATTGCGGTCACGGATCCGGACAGCTGTCCGACTTCGCAGATCGTGCCGAGGGTGTGTTCAGCGTTTTGGGTTTTTCGGAGCACTGTCCTGTCCCGGACGACGGGCTGCCCAGCCGGATGCCATTCTCTCAATTTGATAATTATATACATGACATAGATTTACTGAAAGTCGAGCGTAAAAGAATGGTGATCCTGAAAGGTGCGGAATGTGATTGGAGCCATCGATATGCTTCGTTTTACAAGGACGATGTTCTCGGAGAAATGGGTTTCGATTATATTTTGGGCTCTGTGCATTTCGTACGGACTCAAGAAGGCTTTTTAAAGTATATCCCATCCGCCAAATCCTTTGATTTGAAAGATTTGAAATGGTATGTAAAAGAGTATACCGACATGATTCGGAGCGGGTTGTTCATCGTCGCATGTCATCCGGATCTTTTTTTCGGAGGCTACAGGCGGTGGGATGAGGAGACGGAGGCGGCATCTCGGGATATAATCTCGTGCGCTGTAGAGGAGGGGATCCCGCTGGAGGTGAACGACCTCGGTCTTCGAAAGCGGCAGATTGAGACGAATATCGGGCTTCGCAGGCAGTACACGATTCCCGAGTTCTGGATCATCGCGCGGGATATGGGAGCCGTTCTGTGCACGAACACGGATGCCCATCATCCTTCGGACACCACAGGCTTCAAGACGGAGGGTTTTGTGAACGGCTCTTTCCGCTTCGCAAGCGAGCTGGGTCTCCGATATGTTTCCTGGGATGTGGGGGATGAAGGAATAAGGTGCGTTAGGGACTGAAATCAGGCGACTGCCTGCGGTGTTGAGGCGAGAGCGCGAAGCCCCTGTTTTGTGGCGGTGCGCCTGTTTTCCTCCGCTGCGTTGAGTTTGGACAGCGTGCCGGACAGAAAAAGCGCCCCTCAAACGCGGGACGCTTTTTCTGGTTCTGGGTTCACCGTCTAGGAGGAGGTGGCGGTGGTGGAGTCCTTCTTCCATGCGGGACTCTGCGTGGGGGTCTCCTGTACTCGTAGCTGAGCCAGGTGTCCAAATCTTCCGCCAAAAGTTCTGCAGCCACAAGCAGACAGGATGAGCAGAAGAATATTAAAAGCAGCGCCAGCGCAATTAAGAACAGCACTTTCTTTTTCATGGGTTTAGTTTATAAGATATTTCCTGTTTGGGAATATCAAAACATGTTATGTGTCGAAAAACACATAATATCAAAGATTTTTTTTGGTTTGAATTTTTTGGGAAAAAAGCCGATTGCAAAGATGGTGTACGGATGGCGGAGTAGACCGTGCGCTGGATGCAATCTTGGTTTCCTGAATGAGGTGTGGTATGTATAAGACAACAGTGAAAATCGAAGGCATGGCCTGCGGAATGTGCGAGGCTCATGTGTGCGAAGCAATACGGCAGGCGATCCCCGGTGCGAAGAGGATTTCCGCTTCGCACCGCAAGGGGGAGGCTGTGTTCTTCTCTGAAAGCGGAATCAATCCTGAAACGTTGGCAGATGTCATCGGGAAGACGGGTTACAAGTATGTTTCTTCCGATTCCTCAATTCACGAGAAAAAAGGTATTTTCGGAAGATGATGCCGAAATGGCTTTGTCTGTGTCTTCCGGTCCCGGGAACTTTTATGCCTCGCGTGCTTCGCGGCTGTACCGCGGCAAATTCAGGTGTTTTTTAGCCTGGGAATGCGTGTTTTTTTGGCGCAAAGCCGCAACGCGTCGCACATAGGCACTAAATAGTCTGGGTAATTGCGATCAATGCGTAGAGCCGCTTCTTGCGATACGTCGCAAGAAGCGGCTTTGTCCTCTCCGTCCTCGCCGCGATGTTTGAAGCGGAGAGCCGCTGCGCGAGGCCCGGGGAGGCAAGGCAGAGCCCATAGGAGACTGCGTTTCAGTCTTTCGGCGTTTTCGGGAGCCATGCACGATCCCGCCGGTAGATTTTCCTTTCCGGAATTCGAATCCTGAACAAGAGGTGATCCAGCCATTTTATGTCTCTCTTGTAGAATCTTGCAACGGCGATGTGCATTGCCGCGCAGAATAGAACCGTCGCTATGATGTTGATGCCGAAAAGAAAGATCCCTGCCACGCAGAAAACCGCTTCCCAAAAGAGGAACATAAGCGGCACTCCGGTCACGAGAATCCTTCGGTTCAGCCCGGTGTAACAGTATCTTTTTGTCATGTCTTCTCCTTTTTCTGCCCGTACGGCGGGATTCTTAGGGGCAGTCTTGCCGATCCCTAAGGGCGCTGACCTGAAATTCGGAGACGCCTTTTCACCGCATTCACGGTGGGGCAGCCTCTCACCACTTTTGGTAAATCAATTCTTTTAAGCCCATGCTATCAGGCGTTCACATAAGCATCCATGCCGAACCATATCGGTACTTTGTACGCCACAAGAATCAGAGACGCCGCCACGACGGTGCAGATCACTGTTGTTTTAATCACCTCCGACTTCTGGGCGCCGTCGGCGCGGAGATACCTGATTGCGCCCAGGAAAATCGAGCCGATAAGAAAGGCGATTGCAATGATCTTTATGAGCCCGAGAACCTTATTTATCACAGTCTCGCTCTCCGAAAGTGACGAATCGAAACCTTTGATTCCCGCGGTGCCTGATTCCGCAGCGAAAACCGGGCTTGCGAGAATCCCGAGAATCAGCAAAAACGAAAGTGTTGTTTTCATATCAATGTTCCTTTTTCCAGCCTCTCCAGCCTTTTTTCCTGAATTGTTCTGGAAAGGGATGAGAGGTTGAAGTGTACTCCCACGCTGACCGAACCGCAGACTATCGCTTCGGACAGCCTGACGCTTCCTCCGCCTGATGTCGCGTTTTGCCAGATATAGAGGTCTCCATGGCAGCCGAGAAACAGGAGCACAGGGGTCAGAGCCTCTCCAAACAGGGGGACCTCCAGGCAAAGCTCCACGGAGGGACCCGCCATGAAGGTGCTCCGGTAAGGAGAGTCGATTTTGTCCACTCTGAACGAGACCCCGCCTCCCGCACTTGCCGTGAGAGCCCGGCTCCCCACAATCCAAAGAAAATCCTTCTGGGCGCCGAAGCGTACCGCAAACGTTCCGGTGGCTTGTTCTCTGCCGGAAAGTGAAATCTTCTTTTTCCAGAAGGACACGTCCTCAAAGAGTGAGAAGCCTCTGAGGCGCTGCCTGGCGTCAACTCTTATGACAGGAAGGCCCCTTTCGGTCCCTTTGTCGGTGATTTTTCTTTCCTTGTCACGAAACCTGTACCCTGAAAGGAAGCCTCCGACAGACAATCCCAGGAGAAAGTCCCTTTTCCCGGACGCAAGGCGGTTGTATTCGTAGGAATGGAGGAGTCCTCCGGCTCCGGAGGCATCCGAGGCAAAGATAGAGAGAGACAAGGCAAAAAGGCAAAGCACCAAAATCGTATTTCTCAACATTCTGTCTTTCTGTCATGGCCCGCAATCCTGGAGGATGCGAAGCGCACCGGCTGTGAGTCTTTACGAAGCGGAGGGGATGCTTGCCGCTTCGGTGTCGAACGCAGGGATCGACTGCTCCTTCAGATACTCCGGGCTGCAGTTCCGGACGCAGAGGTAAGCGGATCGTATTCTCTCTTCAACACCGTCGTAGAAATCAAAACGGCTGAACAGACTGACATCGTTTCCGTCTACAATCGCGAATGCTTTCAGGTGGTCTTTTTCTGATTTCGCTTTCTCCATTTTTTCCTCCATGGAAATCATCCAGGCCTTGATGTTCTTTACACGCCCCCGAAAACGTATTTTCGTGGGATGGTTTACACCAATATCTATCCGAGTAAAAATGTTTTTGTTTTAATTTCTTGCTGTCGCAAGAATTGAAAAATCGAATTGAGCGTTATGAAGTTTGGAACGTGTAATTTTGAGTGATTTTAATGATTCAATCAGAAAACGAATGTGCCAAATTTCATAGAAAAGGTGTTCAGACGCGAAATAATGGGCAGATATTGAAAAATTGGTCGACAAAAAAGAGAAAGAATTAAAATAAGGAGCTCTGATTTTTGGCGGAAAACGCAAAGCTCATATTTTATGTCGTGTTTTTATACACTCCATTTAATCAAAAAAAATGCGTAAATACGCAGAAATATCAACTTATATCCATTCGTTTAATTGATATTTTTGCGTAAATCTGCAATAATATCAATCATGATTAGCATAAAGCGTGATTTATATTTGAACAAACTTGTTTCTGCCCGTCATAACGGTATGATAAAAGTAATTACGGGACTTCGCAGGTGCGGGAAATCTTTTCTTTTGTTTAATCTTTTTGCAGATTTTCTAAAGCAAGAGGGTATTGATGACAAACATATCATTCAAATAAACCTGGAAGACAGGCGAAACAAGCATCTCAGAAATCCGGATGAACTTTTGGCGTATATTGATGCCCGTATCGGAGACGAAAAAATGTACTATGTGCTCTTGGACGAGGTTCAGATGGTTAGTGATTTTGAAGATGTTTTGAACAGCTATTTGAATATTAAGAATGTCGATGTCTATGTGACAGGCAGCAATGCAAAATTTCTTTCAAAGGACGTAATCACAGAATTCAGAGGTCGAGGCTATGAAATTCATATTCAGCCATTATCTTTTAAGGAATTTTATTCAATAAATCAAGACAAACAAAAAGATGACGTGCTTCTTGAATATATGACTTATGGAGCCCTCCCAAAAGCTGCATTAGAAAGTGATGAAAACCTAAAGAAAGAATATTTGAAGTCACTTTTTTTGAGTACCTACATTGTGGATATAAAAGAAAGGTATGCGATTCAAAAAGATGATGACCTTGAAGAGCTTATAAATGTTCTTTCTTCATCAATCGGCTGTCTTACAAATCCCAGAAAACTTTCAGATACTTTTAAATCCATCAAAAAAAGCAGTATAACGCAGGATACTATAAAAGCCTATCTCGACTATATGCAGGACGCTTTTTTGATAGAAAAGTCTGTGCGCTATGATATAAAAGGCAGGCGATATATTGACACCCCTGCAAAGTATTATTTTTCTGATTTGGGCTTGAGGAATGCGCGGCTGAATTTTAGGCAGACAGAACAAACTCATCTTATGGAAAATCTGATTTACAACGAACTTCGGGTTCGAGGCTATTCTGTTGATGTAGGGCAGGTAACACTCAACACAAAAAATGAAGAAGGCAAGAGCGAGCGCAAGAATCTGGAAGTGGATTTTGTCTGTAACAAAGGTTATGACAGGGTTTATGTGCAGTCTGCATTTGCGCTTGATACCGACGAAAAAAGAGTGCAGGAACTGCGTTCTTTGATGCACATAAAAGACAGTTTCCAAAAAGTTATGATCACGGGAGGAATGCAGCCAACATACCGAGATGAGAACGGAATCCTTATTTTGAATTTATTTGATTTTTTGCTGGATAAAGTAAGTTTTTAGAAAAAATATGCTTTTATACACGCTTTGTCATAAAAGTGAGTATAAAAGCAATGTTTTATCTTTTTTTGATAAATGAAATTTCTTCTCCGTTCAAGCCGTAGAGCTCATAGATTTTGCGGTCAAGTTCTTGTTCTTTGTCCAGTTCCTTTTCCGAGAACTCTTTGAATAATTCTTCATCAATATTTTGAGGTACAGGTAGTTGTTCTATAAACATTGGTTTATATTCAAAATATCCACCGTTTCTTGTAACTCCAAGCTTGCGAATATAGTAATCCGCAAGCTTTGAATTTAAAATACACAAAAGACTTTCGCTTGCAGGTACAATCATCGTCGCAGGCGCATTTATCATCATTCCAGCTGGTGCAAGTGTATAAGTCGCAGAAAGATTAAGATTTCCCCATACAATTTTTGGCTTATTAAATTCGTCCATATATGCGCAGTTTCGCAAATTGTACGGAGTGTCGCCTTGGTCAGCCCTTTTTTCAATCTTCGCCCAATACTTATCAAGGTGTTTTTTGACCGCAGGATAATCTTTGATGTCAATTCTCGGTATGTTCTTCTCTTTTATGCCATTGTGCGTATTGATAAGGTACAAATCCGCAAAATTGTATTCATATCTCTTAATATCCCTGCCTCGCAAAATCGGTCGTATAAGTTCCGCTGTTTTC
>CAMKPI010000039.1 GCA_946414625.1 uncultured Spirochaetaceae bacterium
TAAAACTGTTTAAACTCTTTTCTTCTCTTTTCATTTAATAATAGTTGACTCCTTTGTTTTGGACGGGCTTCCCCTTGCCCTGGTTGATTTTGAGGAAGAAAAGCGTCATTTTTTTTCTTTTCCCTTGAACATGCTCAAAAAGTCGTTGAACGTGTTTCTGTCGGAGGCGTCCAGCTCCGATACGTTTCCCATCGCGTTTCCTTTAGAATGCAGTTCGGTTTCCTGGCGTAGAACGAATCTTTTCTTTTCTTCTTCCAGTCTCTTATCCGCCAGCTCCTGCGAGAAAGAGAATGACACGCTCACAGGCCCTATCGCTTGACGGATGTTTTCGAGGATCCTCGCCTGGTTGTTCACTGCAGCATTGTAAAGGAATGTGGAATTGAATTGGAGTTCTATTCCGTGGGGAGTTTCCACGACGTTGCAAACCCCTTGCGGCAAGACTTCTTTCAGCCGTTCCCTGGAATACAAGACAGGTGTGCCATCCTCATTGTCCATAGGAGCATCTCCCGCCGCAGCGTTCCCGGCAGGAATGCTGCCCCTGTATGGACCCTCCACGGAAGATCTCTCCGGGGGAAGACCGCCAGAGGCATCCACGGGTGTCCGCTCTGGGAATTCTTTTCCGTTGAAGGTCGGTATGATGCTGTTCTTCTCCGGAACCACGGGTGTGTTTACTATGGGCACCTGCATTATCCTCATATCTCTATATGGGGTTGCCGCCGCATCGGAACCGGCCTGGCTGCCCTGTGCTGAACTCCGCCCCAGAGGTGCGGCAAACCTTGGAACAGAACGCGCCTCTAGCTCTGTCGTGAAATTCGAAGCGGCAGAAGAATTCGTGGCGGCAGAAGAATTTAAAGCGGCTGTAGAATTCGGGGCGGCCGAAGAAATCGGAGCTTGACGCAATCCCAGAGTAGCCGCGGCCTGTCGGGACTCGGACCACCCCTCGTTTCCGGCGCCTGAGTGCACCGCTCCTGCAAATGCGCGTCCGTTTTCGTTTGGGTGCGCATTCGGCAAGGTCCCGGTTGTAGAGGTTGTGCTTCTTTGGGCAGAGTTATTATCGTACTGCCGGACATTGTCAATTGTGTTTGAATCGGGCTTTCTATCCGCCGCCGGTCTGTCTTCTCCAGTCGATTTGGGCCCCATAGAAGGCCTCTCCGCGTACTGCTCCTCCAGGTCCGGAACCAGAGCCGCAGTGTTTGCGGGCTTCACGGTGGGGATGTCCTCCAGGCGCTTGTTCAGCGGGGTTATTCTGCCGGAGATCAGGTCATTTTTCAGTCTGGCAATCTGCTCGATGACGGTCGCGTTGTCTGCTTCGTATTTCAAGGCTCCAAGCCGGGACACAGCGCACTCCAGTTCGAACTGAGGGTTCAGGCTATACCTGACGTCTCTGTAAAGATTCAGGAACATTTCAAGCGCTTTGTTCAGCTGCATTTCAGTGAAGGCATCCACAATTTCAGCTGGATAAGCGCCGGCGCTTTCCCCAAGGAGTTCCGTACTTGTAATTCTTTTCTTTATAAGCAGAAGAGAGCGAAAATATTCCGCGAAATCCCGTATTGCGCTGTCTACGCTTACTCCGTCGAGAATCAGCGAATGGAGTCTCAAAATGGCGGAGGACTGCTTGTCTGCCACTATGTCTGCAATGATGTTTCCGAGCCTTTCTGTGCCGATAATTCCCAGTTTGTCGCGGATTTTCTCCATTGTTATGTGGCCGTCGGAAAAGGACGCCACTTGGTCAAACAGGGTATAGGCATCGCGCATCGAGCCGGTGGATTCTTTGGCAATCCAGAAAAGCGCGTCGTCATCCGCGAGGATTCCCGACTCATCTGAGGCTTCCCGGAGCTGCTTCTTGATTGTTTCGTATGACAAGAGACGGAAGCCAAACTGCTGACAGCGGCTTCTGATTGTGGCGGGAACTTTTTGAAGCTCCGTTGTGGCGAATATAAAAATGATGTATTCGGGCGGCTCTTCGATCGTTTTCAGCAGGGCGTTGAACGCGCTGGTCGAGAGCATGTGCACTTCATCTATTATGTAGATCTTGTACCTGCAGGAAGTCGGCGGGAACATCACCTCTTCTTTTATCGCCCTGATATCCGCCACGGAGGTGTTGCTCGCTCCGTCTATCTCGATCACGTCCACATTTGTGCCCCGGGCAATCGAAAGGCAGTTGCCGCACTCTCCGCAAGGCTTCGGAGTGGGACCGTTCTGGCAGTTCAGAGCCTTTGCCAAGAGGCGCGCAGAGGAGGTTTTTCCTACACCTCTGGGGCCTGAAAACAAGTACGCGTGCGCAATCCTGCCGTTTGCCAGGGCGTTTTTCAGCGTGGAGACAACAAATTCCTGACCTACAAGGGTGTCGAAAGAGGCTGGACGTTTGCGCGTTGCGGTGACTTCAAAAGGCATGTGTGAAATATAGCACAAAAAAACGAGGGTGTCATTATGAACCGTGCGGCAAGGGCATTTGCCTGATGTGTTGTGAGACTGAGCTCTTTTGGGGCGGCGCGTCTCTGGGCTCTGGATCGAGATTGTTTCGCGCTTGGTTTTTCGGCGGGATTTCTGTGTTGTTGTTTTCTCCTGTTACTGTTACAATGCGCTCATGATAAAGGCTGTTTTTCTTGATTTTGACTGGACTCTTTACGCACATGACACTCACGAGATTCCCGCGTCGGCGATAGACGCGCTGAGGAGGGCGGATGCGAACGGTGTGAAGGTGTTTCTTGCCACGGGGCGGTCTCGGAGCGAGATGCACGAGAAAGCGGCTACGGACTACAAAAAGATTCCGTTCAGCGGCTTCGTCACGATGAACGGGGTGATTCTCCTCGACAAGGACGAGAAGATAATCTACGGTGAACCTTTTAGTGGCGCGCCGTTGGAATTGCTTGTCAAGTTGTTTAAGAGCAAGAAAATGCCGATTGTGTTTGCCACGGAGGACAGTACTTACATCAACATCAAAACCCAGCGGGTTATCGACGCGCACAAGGCAATAACATATATAGACCATCGCATTTCGGAATACACCGGAGAGCCTGTTTACCTCGCGGTGATGTATATCTCAAGGGAGGAGGAAGCCGCTCTTGCCCCGATGCTTCCGGGAATAGAATTCAAGAGGTGGTGCCCCATCGGGGCGGACTTGATCCCTGCAGGTATGGACAAGGCGATTGGAATCAGGCGGTTCGCTGAGATTCTCGGAATCGGTATGGACGAAGTCATGGCTGTGGGAGATAGCCTCAACGACATCCAGATGCTACAGGATGTCGGTATCGGTGTTGCGATGGGGAATGCTGAGCCGGAAGTCGCCGCCGTGGCGGATTATATCACAACCGGGATAGGAGAAGACGGAGTGGCGAACGCCCTGAAGCATTTCGGGGTGATATAGCCGGGGAAAGACGTCAGGTTTCGTCAATCTGTTCGCCAATCTGTTTTAGGTCTTTTATGGCTTCGCGCCGCAAGCCGGGAACCCGAAAGGAAAAACAAAAACCTTTATACTCTTCTATATGCGCGTTTTGTCTTCGGACTCAGGGCGAACGCGGGCGGTGCGCATTGACTAAAACAATCTTTTTTCCTACTATGTCATGGCGATATTGTCTTTGCAGAGCGTGAGTGGCAATCGGGACGGGTGTAAATTGTCCGGATCGAAGTGAGCCATGGCGTGAGCGGAGACAGGAGAGTCGTTGACAGTTAAAATCCCGCTTTAAGCGATAGAATGGAGATAACTTATGAGTTACAAAGGCGTTAGAACGTATCAGCCGAGCAAGACGAAAAGGAATAGGAAGTTCGGGTTCAGGGCTCGCATGGCTACAAAGGGCGGAAGGCTTGTGCTTTCCAGAAGAAGAGCCAAAGGCAGACACAGCCTCACGGTTTCAGATGAGAAAAAACCTTACTAAGGACAGGATTCTCAGGAAGAAGACAGACATAGACACTGTGTTCGCCCATGGCAAGCGTTTTTCAAAGGCTTGTTTCAAGTTGGTTGTTGTGAAGAACCTCTTGGAGGTGAGCCGTTTCATTGTTATTCCTGTCAAACATTTTGGTAATTCAGTAGAGCGAAATAAAATAAGGCGTCAGATAAAAGAGATTTGGCGCGAGCATTCACAAGATGTCCGCCCAGGTTTCGATGTTGCGATAATTGTTTACAAACTGGGTCGCAAGACCGGCAAGGCTAACAAAAACGCAACGTCCGGAACCAGTTTGACTTTTGCTGAAAAAGAAAATACTTTACTCAATTTGCTTGAAGTCGGCGGGCTTTTGGAAGCCTGACCGATTTTTGTGCTTTTGGGGTGGGTTAGCCCTGAAATTCAGATGGTTTTTCCGTCCTCGAGAGCTCTGAAGAGCCCCTGATTCGGACTATGCCGCGCACGAGCGGCCGGGATGATCCGGACGTGGCAATCGAGGTCAAAGCTGAATATTAAAGCCGAATTTTAGGACCGAATTTTAAAGCCGAACGCGGAAGGCCTCTTTGCTGTCGCGTGAGCGACTCGGATGGGCTGGACGGCGTCTGACGCATTTTCGCTGTTTCCCTTTGGAGAATTTGATTTAATGAAAAGAAAACACAACAAACTGTCCGTACTGCTCGGACTTTTTCTCGTCGCCGCTTTGGCGCTTTCCTCCTGCGTCCGGCAAAATCCCGGTGCGTCAAGCGCGGGCAGCAGCAGTGAGGACATTCAAAACCTTGCTTCGGCACCAACGAAAAAACTCCTTTTCAGGAGCCTCAACACGGGAACAGAGGAGACCTTCGGATACCAGACCGATGTCTTCGATGTAGTATTCAGCACTGAGGGAGCCTCAATACAGAGCCTCTCGCTTCGTGATCATGCGAATGCGGACGGCGAGTTTGTCAATCTTGTTTACAACGAGGGCACCGGGCGCAACGCCTTCATGCTCTATTGGGGCGACGATTTGACCAATCCGGTTTCGGGAAATTTCAGATACAGGATTGACGGGGAAAAAATTATCTTCACGGGCGACTACGAGAACGAATCGGGAGATGTTTTCACTATTGTAAAGACATATCAGTTCAAAGCGGGCGAATACTTTTTCAAGGTCTCGGTTGAAGTTTTGGGAGATGGTCTTCGGGAAGGCGTCTCAGTCGCCCGGGGCGGTTCCGCGGTTATCTCCGGCGGTTCGGGTTCTGCCGGGACCGGAGAGGAGAGCGCTTCCACAGTTACCGCCTCCTCGAGTCCTGTGTACGCGTACACAATCGCCTACGAGCCGCAGGTGGGGCCCGGAATCACGTCTCTTGGGTCCGGACGCTCCGCATACGGAGACTACAGGCGTTTCTACGCGGGACTTGTGAACAAGAACAAGGTAAGCAAGACCCCGGTGAAACTGCAGAAGGACGGATCTTTCTTTACAACCCGGGATTTGGAATGGCTTTCCCTTACGGGGAAGTATTTCACCATTATTGCCCGTCCGGAGAACGAGGATGTCCGGTATAAATGGTCGGCCAGGCAGAGCGCCCAGAGCGGCATCACCCAGTCGAACAGCATATATGTGTCGGTTCCAGAGGAAAACAGCGCGGAAAACTCCGTATATTTCTATGCAGGACCTCAGCTGAAGCGCTACCTCGGATCATATTACAACGGCACGGACAATGCCTGGGGACTCAGGGGCTACAATCTCGACGACGCGATGGAGGGCGGCAGCTTTCTCGGCTGGCTTGAAACCATCCTGAAGTGGGCGTTGATGATGCTGAACAAGATTATCCCGAACTATGGTATTGATATCATTGTTCTCACGATAATACTGAAGATTCTCCTTTGGCCGCTTCAGAAGAAAAGCACCGAATCCACGGCAAAGATGTCAAGCGTTGCTCCGTTAGTGGAGGCAATCAAGCAGAAGTATCCGAACAATCCGCAGAAGCAGAACGAGGAGGTTCAGAAGGTCTACAAGGAGCACGGTATAAACCCGATGGGCGGTTGCCTGCCTCTCCTTATACAGTTCCCGATTCTGATTGCGTTCTACGGGCTGCTGAACCGGCATTTCGAGCTGCGCGGCGCGATGTTCATCCCCGGCTGGATTCCGGATCTCTCAGTGCCGGAGACGGTCGCCGTATTGCCGTTCAGGCTCCCTGTTTTGGGATCTCAGATACATCTTCTGCCGATAATCTACACGTTCAGTATGATTTTCTCAATGAAGTTCACCCAGATGAGCAATCGGACTCCATCCGCTCAGGGCGGTAATCAGTGGCTCATGACCTATGGAATGCCTATTTTCTTCTTCTTCATTCTCTACGGAGCGCCGTCGGGACTCCTGCTTTACTGGACCACTCAGAACGCTTTGTCGATTCTGCAGCAGGTCTACACCAATAACAAGATGAAAAAAAACCCGGGGGAGAAAGGAAAGTTCCAGGGCAAGGTGGTGAAGACGGTGAAGCCGACGTCCGGAAAGGGCAGAAAGTGAGGCGTTTTTTGAGGCGAAAGCACTGATCGGAGTGCCAGTCTCGAAAGAAGACGCGTGAATCGTCGCGGACAGGCGACCGGAACTGAAATCAGTGAAAAATGCTGGTGAGACAGTCGACTAACAGAACATAAGGAATGATATATGTACAAGGATTTTGAGGCGAAGACGGAGGCGGAGGCAATAAGCCTCGCTATAGAGGACTTGCATATCGGTCCCGAAGATTTCGAGGTTGAGGTTTTGGATAACGGGAAGCGTGGGTTATTCAAGCGCGGCAATGTGAAGATCCGCGTCCACGTGGAGGGTCCGGAGAATGCCGGCAGAGAGGAAGATTATTCAGAAGTAAGCGACCCTGCTGGCTTCGGAGCGACGGAAGCCGGCGGAGCCTCTGAAGAAGAGAAAAAGTCCTTCGGGGATGCCAGGATCGGCGATGGAGCCTACTCCGGGCCCCATGGAGAAGCATTGAGAGACAACGGAGACTCTGTTTTTTACGGCGAGGCGGCTCTTGATGAGGATGCTTACCGGGACGAGATGGATCCGGAGGACGAGGACGACAGTCCAGTGCTGGAAGTTGACGAGGACTTGGAGAGGAAGGTCTGCGCCTTTGTCGAAGGGGTTGTCGAAAAGATGGGCTTCCAGTGCGAAGCACGCGTGGGCGAGCGCAGGGGGCGTAAGATATACGTGAATATCGACAGCGCCGATTCCAACATAATCATCGGACGCAAAGGTCGGAATCTTGATGCAATCCAGGTGCTTGCGAACGTCTATATGGGTAATTTCGATGACAGACGCAAGGTGATTGTCGATACCGAGATGTACCGGGTGCGGCATGAGGAGTCGATTGTGAAAAGCGCCTACCGCGTGGCCAGCCAGGTGAAGAAAACCGGGCGCAGCAGGCTTCTGGAGCCGATGAACCCGTATGAGCGCAGGCTTGTGCATACCGCTTTGTCCGATGTCACCGGGATAGACACCAAGAGCGAAGGGACAGGTCTATTGAAGCAAATCAGGATCATCGCGAAGCGCAGATACTGATCCTCCGCCGTGACGAAAAGGTTTTCTGGAAGCCATGAAGAAGAAATTCATACTTTTGATAATCGTCATCTCGCTATTCGTGCTTGCGTTCGTGTTTTCCGCGTCCGTGTTCTTTGTGCCCGATGCGGTGAATTCGGTTTTCTCTCATTTCTTCGGTAGGCCTCTGGACGTGGCTCGGGGCTTGTCGGAGAGTGCGGAAGATATAGAAAGCCTTGCCGCAAGCCCGGGTCGTGGCAGCGGTAATATCAACGGCGGATACATTGAACCGGTTTCCTACATGGAATATGCCGACCCGGAGAATGTGTCGGAGAGCGAGGAGATCCGGATCGAGAGCGACATGAAGCGTCTTGAGGGGCTCTATAGACAGCTGAACCGGTATTTTCTTTGGGATATCGATTACGACAAGGTCTATGATGCCATGGCAACGGCGATGTTCGAGACGCTCGACGACAAATATTCTTACTATATAAAAGAAGAGAACGCCGAGGACTACAAGGAAGAGATAACCGGCAAGTACGGCGGACTCGGCTTCTATTTCTCCAAAACGCTGGTGGCGTATCAGGAGCAGGAAAAGGACGAGACGCTGTATGCGCATTTGTCCCAGGTTTTTCCGAACACGCCGGCTTCCCGCGGCGGGCTTCTCGCGGGGGACCTTATCACGCACATCGACGGTGAGGATGTTGTGTCGTTGGAAGCGGACGACTGCGCACGGAGGATAAAGGGCGAGGTCGGCACCGATGTGACGCTCACCGTCAAGCGCGGCGCTCATGTCTTCGATGTGACGATGCGGCGTGAGATGATAACCGTTCCGACGATAGAATATGCCATGCTGGACGGCAATATCGGTTATATCCTGATTCTTGAAATCTCTAAGGACACGGTGAACAAGGTGGGGCTCGCTTTGATGGATTTGCGGAACCAGGGTATGGAGTCCCTGATAATTGATGTTCGCGACAATCCCGGCGGCGATGTGGACACCACGCTGAATATCATCAATTTCTTCGTGTCGGACAAGGACATTCTCACAATCAGGTATAAGGATGAGTCCCAGAGCGTCACATATCACGCCACAAAAAGCACGCTCATTCCGGAAGATATCAAAATTGCTGTTCTTATCAACGGGGGCACTGCGAGTTCCGCGGAGGTGCTCTCCGCTGCTCTGCGCGATAACGGACGGGCAACGCTTATCGGTACAAAGTCTTTCGGAAAAGGGATAATGCAGGTTATCGTGCCGTACGGAGAGGGCTACATGTCTGTCACCACGGCTTCTCTGATTCCTCCCAGCGGAGAGGAGTACCACAAGATAGGGCTATCTCCCGACATAGAGGTGAAGGGAATCACCGTCGAGGAGGATGAGCGCGACACGTTCAACGCCCTTGTGAAGGAAGGAGTCGCAAGCGCTTTTGTCGATTCAAACAAGGATTACACGAGAGAGAACGTTGAACGGTTTGTTTCTGAGAACTCCGGACGCGGAGTGGCTCCGGATGTACTCAGGCTGCTTATCCGGGGTGAATATTACCGCCGCATGACGTATGACGAGCGTCCAAAGGTGGACACCTGGTTCGATCCGCAGATAAGAGCCGCCGTGGATTACCTTTTGGGAAGGTGAACGGCGCGATGTTGTTTGTCGCTGCGCTGTCTGGGGTCCGTGGCGGGTTTGATGCCAATTGTTGCTGTTCCGCCGTCGAATTGGATGAGCGCCTTGCGGATGATTGTTGCCGCCCTGCTTTGGAGCACCGGGACTGGCGAATTGCTGTTTGCAGCCATCGCGCCGGCGGTTGTTTGGGCGCAGCCATGGGACCGGAGCGGTCGAAAAGTCGGTGATCGTTTCCGCGCCGCTTTGAGCCGGGGCGGGCAAGAGACTGTTTTTAGTGCCGTCGTTTACCGCCGAAGCGGCAAACCGGAGATGTCACCTTGTTCGCGCATAAGCCTGGAGCGGGGCTGTCTGGTCGGAAGGCTTTGAGCCGGGGCGGAAAGCCCTGAGGAGAAAGCGGCAGAAAGCGGAAACCTGATGCTGAAGCCTTCCACCCTTGAGAGGAGTTGTCTGTTGCGCCTGTTTCTTTTGCCCGCAACATTTAATGGAGAATCCTCTGTTGTTCTCACCGGACGAGATCGGAGCTATCTTGTGGATGTGCTCCGGCTGCGAGAGGGTGCGTCTCTGACAGGACGGGACAAGAACGGCGGGGTTTGGAATCTCACGATAACCAGTATTACAAAAAAAATTTTAATTCTTTCCGCAGTAAAAGATAATTATGCCCGTGAAACAACGGATGCTCTCCCTGAGAGTCGCCCTCGTGCCTCTCTTGTTCTTTATCAGTGCCTCCCAAAAGGCAGGAAGATGGACGAGATAGTAAAGCGTGCCACGGAGATCGGAGCGGCCGCAATTGTTCCTGTGAGGAGCCACAACTGTGTTGCGACGGGAGCGGAGGAGCGGGAAGAAGCAAAATCCGCCCGCTACAATGCGCTTATCAAGGAAGCGGTACAGCAGAGCGGCTCTCTTGTGCCCACAGCGCTCTCTCCGACGCTTGATGTCCGTGATGTACCGGGCGACTTCGAGCTTCGGGCGGCCTCTTTTTCGCAAGGTGGAAGTGCGGCGCCGTCCATAGGACTCCTGCTTCATCAATGCAGGCTGGAAGAGCGTCAGAAGAGCCTTTTTGAAGTGTTGGATGAATTTCTTAGTTCCGAGGTTTTTCGGGAAGAATCCAGCCCGGCGCCGCTTATCGCGCTTCTTGTGGGACCCGAGGGGGGCTTCACCGACGGGGAGTGCGCCATGATGCTGGAATCGGGGTTCAAACCGGTTCTTTTGAAGACAAATATTCTTCGCTGCGAGACCGCCGCAGTGTATGCCCTTGCCGCCGTGCAGGCGATTGCCGAAAGATAGCCGGGAGAGCTCCGGGGTTTGATTCGGACGTATCCAGTGCGCCGTGCGTGAGAGTACCAGGCGCAGAGAGGGAGGGTTTTGTGCTCGATTCGGGAGAGTATCCCATGCCACGGTGCGTGAGAGTGCCGAGTTCGATCCAGGAGAGTATCCACAAGAGATTTGCGCGGCTTTAAGCAATGAAAATCGTTTAAACTCCGCATTTAAAATTTTAAGTATTAACCTTAAAGTTTTATGCAAATGTTTGCGCCGAAGCAGTAGGACAAGGAAGAATTTTATACCGTAAACCGTTTCATAAGGAAAAAAAGAAGGATTATTTAATAAGACTTAAAAAACGTCAAATCAACGCTAAATAGGGATGTCATTTTTTAGAGAATAGGAACGCATAAATGTTTGGAAACACCCTTATAGACAATTCGCTTAAACTAAAGCTTGTTGACACTTTGAATGAAATCATATCAATGCCTGAAATCAACGAAATCTGCATCGCCACAGGGTATTGGGATTTAAAAGGCACAGCCTTGGTGGCTGACGCCCTTATGGAATTCCTGTCTCGCGAGAACACAAAACTCAGGCTTTTAATCGGAAAGGATCCTAGCGTTTTTAGAAAAGACCTGACCTCCTCCGCTTATAAAGATGCAACGCTTTATCCTGCGGATTATATCAAAATCGACCTGAACAAGGTTGAAATGAATAACGATCAATATCAGAAAGCTGCGAAAATGCTGCTAGACTATTGTTCAGGCGACAACCCTAAAATGCAAGTTCATATTTTTAAAGAAAACGAAGAGGAAAAAGAGCAATTCTTACATTCGAAATGCTACATTTTTATGAGCACGCATGGAAAAACCTGCGGAATCATCGGGAGCAGCAACTTCACCGAAAAGGGCTTGGAAGGTAATTCGGAGCTTAACTTCCTGGATATTGATTCTTCCCATATTACGGCAAAACCTGATGAATACAGTTCTTTCAAGGGACATTATTACTGGTTCAATGAAAAATGGAATCTTTCTAAGGACTGGACGAAAGAGTTTGTTTTAGAAGTTGGAAATTCTCCTGTTGGAAGAAAAGCGAAAACGAATCCGAAGTTAAATCCTAACCCTTTAGCTTTAGAAGAACTCACGCCTTATGAAAATTATATTAAATTGTTGCAAGACAAATTCGGTATGATTACGGATGCTGATTTCAAATCAATACTGACGGGGTATTTGCCGAAAGACATAAAAGCGCTTGAATACCAGCTCAATGCCGTTCAGCAATGCTACTCATATATGCTTCAGCACGGCGGTTTTGCCTTGGGCGATGTTGTAGGATTGGGAAAAACCGTAGTTGGCATTTTATTGATCAAATATTTTATAGATGTCGCCGCTTCATTGAACAAATCAGATAAAGTTTTGATTATTGTTCCTCCTGCAATCAAGTCTTCTTGGATTGATACGATAAAAAAATTTGATAAAAACCAAACAGACGAAATAGAAAAGCATGTGAAATTTCTAACCACCGGCAGCCTTAATCAGCTATCCAGCGATTTCTCCGAGGAAGAATTAAGCGACGCAGAGGATTCTATCGCGGATGATGAAGTAAATGATGAAGATGTTTTCGCTCTGTCTTCGGAAGACAAAAAAGAAGCGGTTAAAGACATGGCCCCTGAAATGAAAACTTTCTCTACGGATGCTGAAAACTACGGTCTTGTAATCATTGACGAAAGCCATAAATTCCGCAATTCGGGAACGGAGATGTACATCGCCTTAAGCGAATACCTTGAAAACGTCCGCATACGCACAGGAAGCTATCCCTTTGTCGGCTTACTTTCCGCCACAATGCAGAACAATAGCCCCCGCGATATTCAGAATCAGATTTACTTGTTCGAGCATGAGCCTAAGAATTCAACTTTTGAAAAGGTTGAAGGCCGGGACTTGGAGCGTTTCTTTGCAGGAGTGAATAGAAGATACGATGCTCTCATACATTCAAGGCAACAAGGGGCGGGA
>CAMKPI010000040.1 GCA_946414625.1 uncultured Spirochaetaceae bacterium
AGGCGAGGATCCGGACGTGCTTTTGATGACCGCCACCCCGATTCCGCGGACTCTTGCGCTTACCATGTACGGGAATCTGAATGTTTCGGTGATTAAAGAGATGCCTCAAGGCAGGTTGCCCGTGAAGACGTTTGTCATTCCTGATACACGCAGGGACGAGATGTACAGAGCCATTGAAGTGGAATTCTCCCGCGGTCATCAGGCGTATTTTGTCTATCCGCGCATTGAGGCAAACGATGAGGGTGATGCGGCTCTGGAGGGAGGAAAGACGCCGCCGGATAATGCTTCAAGCCCGGATATGCCTAATATGTCTACAGCCGCGCTCGCCCCGGAAAATCCGCCCGAATCCGATACTCTTCTGGACACGGAGACGATGTATTCCTATCTTGTCAGGAGGTATCCGGGATACAAGGGAGCTTTGATACATTCCCGGCTGGATGATGACGAGAAGATTCGCATACTGACCGATTTTTCAGAAGGGAGTATAGATTTTCTTGTTGCTACAAGCGTTGTCGAGGTTGGAATCGATGTGAAGAACGCCACATGTATGGTGATTGAAAACGCGGGGAATTTTGGTCTCTCTGCGCTGCACCAGTTGCGGGGACGGGTGGGGCGGAGCAGTCTGCAGAGTTGGTGCTTTCTAGTTTATACTCCTCCGCTTTCCGAGGTCGGGCGCCGCCGTTTATCTGTGCTTCGCGCCACAACTGATGGTTTTGTGGTTGCGGAGGAGGACCTGAAAATCCGCGGACCCGGGGAGATTGCAGGGCTCAGGCAAAGCGGATTCCTCAATTTGAAATATGCAAGCCTTGACAGCGACATTGAACTGATGGCGGAAATACGCGGCGAGGTGACGGGCATTTTGCAGGATGATTCCGGGCTTCTGAAAGCGGAGAATGCGCCGGTCAGGGAGGCTCTTCCGTTGTTCTGCAAGGGAATAGGCGCATAGGGCTGCCAACGGACTGTGCCGAAAAGAGGCAAAGAGGTCTCTGGGGTAAACCGGCGTGCGGAGGCGGTGGCACAAGCCAACGACCTGCGTCGAAAAGTGCGAAGTACAAGCCAGATCTTCGAGGTAAACCGGCGCGCGGAGGCGGTGCCGCAAGCCAACGACCTGTGCCGAAAAGATGCAAAGTACAAGCCAGCTCTCTGGGGTAAACCGGCGCGCGGAGGCGGTGCCGCAAGCCAACGACCTGCGCCAAAAAGGTGCGAAGTACAAGCCAGCTCTTCGAGGCAAACCGGCGCGCGGAGGCGGTACGACAAGGCAACGGACTGCGTCGAAAAGGTGCAAAGAGGTCTCTGGGGTAAACCGACGTGCGGAGGTGATGCCGCAAGCCAACGATTTGCGCAGAAAAGAGGCGAAGAGCGCTCTGGTGAACATGATTTTATGAGGGAGGAAGAAAGTGAAGAAAAACGGCGGCAAGAGAGGAGCCCAGGACATTCTTCAAATGCGTGTGACCGGCGGAAAATTCGTCGGACGGAAGGTGAGGATTCCGAACGGCGAGCTTGAGATCCGACCTTTGATGGACAGGATGCGTGAGTCGCTTTTTTCAATCATCGGTCCTCTTTCCGGCGCCTCGTTTCTTGATTTGTTCGCGGGCTCCGGGGTTGCCGGGATCGAGGCGGCTTCGCGTGGTGCCGTACATGTGGATTTGGTTGAGCTTGACGGAGCAAAGAAGGGCGTGATCGAGGCGAATCTTTCGATTGTGTGTCTCGCTGAGCCGGTGGGATTTGGTGAGCGGGGGAGTGTAAGTGGCGCGCCGCCTAAAGGATGTGATGTGCGCCTATATATCCAGGACGTTTTTGAGTTTATTGAAAAAACTCATAACAGATATGACCTCGTCTACGCGGATCCACCGTTTCCGATGGAAAATAAGACTCGGATTGCCACGGAGGTACTCAAAAAAGGACTTTTGGGCGAGGATGGACGGTTCGTGATTCATGTTCCTGCGGATGAGAGAGAGGAGTGGCAGTCCCGGTTTGAGATGGCGGGCGGGCTTGGGGGCGACATTTCCGCCGATGGAGCGTCAAGAGCGTCAAGCGCTGCGCGAGCGATGGTTTTGTACGATACAAGAACCTACGGAAGGAATTCCTTTTTGTTTTATAAGTGTTGCCGTGCTTGATGATCTCTTGAAGTGAAACATGGCGGTCGGGATTTGCCCGATTTGTAAACCTCTACAGCAAAACGGCGCATGGTGTAATGTATGGGGTGTCTCGTCGTCGGCAATCCCCGTCGGGTCTTTCCCGACCGAAGTAAATCGATGCAGGCAAAGTTGCTCGCGAATCGCAGAATATGTTAAAGCCATCATCTTTGGCCTGGACGCTGGGAAGAGCTTTTACAATTCTTGTGTTTGCGGCAGGCATAAGATACTATTTCCTTTCAAAGAGGAGTTTTGAGCTATATGGAATCGCTGTTTTGCAAGTCTCCACAGGAGATTGCCCGGATTCTGGAGTTGCGCAAGCCTTTTCAAGGCAAGCAGATATGGAAACACCTGTATTCCGGCGTCACTGATTTTGACGCGATGACGGACTTGCCGCTTGCCTTGCGCGACGAGCTCAGGGAGCGGGGCGCGTCGCCGTATTCAGGCACGCTTGCCGCGAGAGCCGAGGATCCGAGCGGGGCTGTGAAGCTAGGTGTTCGTCTGGAGGACGGCGCGGTTGTTGAATGCGTCTTGTTGACCGATTCCAACGGGGAGAGAACCGCCTGCGTGTCGAGCCAGGCCGGATGCGCCATGGGTTGCAGGTTCTGCAGGACGGGGACACTGGGTCTCAGGCGGAACCTGAAGGACAGCGAGATTGTTGAGCAGTTCGCGCGCCTGGTGGACGAAGCAGCGGCTCTGGACGAACCTGGCAAGGCAAAATCGCGCAGCGAAGAGGCGCGAGTATCCGTTCGGGGCGGTATCTCGGTACTTTCGGCGAAAACAGGTCCGAAATTGTCCGTCGGGAAGTCGTCCGGACTAGCAAAAAACGAGCATAAACCTATATCTCACATTGTATTCATGGGGATGGGAGAGCCGCTTGCGAATCTGGAAGCCGTGCTTTCCGCAATCAGCTGTTTCAACAATTCCGATGCCTACGGTCTTTCAAACCGAAGAATCACAATATCCACGTGCGGCCTTGTCCCCGGAATCCGGGAACTCTCCAGGCGGGGCGTGCCTGTGAAGCTGGCGGTCTCTCTCGTTTCTGCCGATGATGAGAAGCGGAGTATCGTCATGCCTGTGAACAAGGCTTTTCCCCTCCGGGAGCTTCGTGAAGCCCTTATGGATTTCCAAGCTGTGTCTGGCAGGCGGTTCACGTTCGAATACTGTATGATTCAGGGTTTCAACATCGGGAAGTCTGATGCCGACGCGCTTGCCCGCTTTTGCCGAGGGTTCGAGGTTGTGGTGAACCTGATTCCGTTCAACCCGTGCCCTGAGCTGCCGTACCAAACCCCGACCGACGCGGAGACGAGGTGTTTCTGCCGAATGCTGGACGAGCGCGGTGTGAAATATACGATCCGCATTTCCCGGGGGCGCGGTGTGCAGGGGGCCTGCGGTCAGCTCGCCGGTCGGCTGTGAACGTTTCTTTCCGCACCAGTGAAGGATAGCCGAAGCGAAACAATTTGTTGAAATCTGGGTTGGAATTCCGTCCGTATGTTCCGAACCCGCCGTTATGCATCCGCGCTGAATCGCCAAAGCGTCGCGGCAATGCTCTGGCGGAAGCGGCGGGTTGTCTGTGCCGGAAGCGCTTGGCACGGCTGGACAACTGTTCGGAGATTCAATCGCGCCGCATTGTGAAATTGCACAGGGGGTAGTTCGAACAGCCGTAGAATTCGCCGTATTTTCCCTCTCTCAGCCTCAACGATCCGCCGCAGCGCGGGCAGATATGATTTCTTGCCGCCGTTTTACTTTCCTCGATCCTTCTTTGGATGCTTGCCACATGATATTCCCGCCGCTTTTCATCCGTGATGTTCAAAGTTTTAATCCTCAAGGCTATTCGGTTCATTTTTTGCTGATCGATTCGCTCTTCCCCTGAAAAAAGGGAGATTGTGCTTATAAGGTCTCCTAAATAAACCACAGGCACGCTTGAGGACACATCTTCCAGGCTGGCGCTTCCGTCGAAAACCACGATGGAAATGAAATTCATGGTTCCCATGTCCCTGAGCACATGGCTTAAGGTGCGCACGTGTCCTGAATTTTGTTTTACAGGATTTCTGAAATATTTTTTTTCACCGTCGAACAGGACCTGCGTCCAGTTTTCGTTCTGATCGTTCCCGAAAATCCATCCTTTGTAGTTCTTCGTCTCGATTACAAACACCCCGAATTTGGAAACCACTACATGATCAATTTGGGAGGTGTTTCCATTGACGCCCTGGAGCATGATATCGTTCAGGACGATGTACTTGTCTTTGTCCAGGAGGTCCAAAACGGCCGCGACGTTCAGCTCTCCGACTCTGCCGGCCCTGTCGGCGGCTGAAACCAGTCTGCGAGGCTTTTTTTTGGCTCTCCGGCGTTCATTCGACTTGTCTCGTATTGCGGTGAAAGCCGCTATAAGCGCAACTATGATTACAATAATATAAAATAACAGGTTGCCCATGATGTGCCTAGTTCTACTGTTTTTTCAAGAAAAATATACTGGAACATGATGGATTGCTGCAAAGGGTATTGTGTGTAATCTGCGCTTGCAGAAAGCGCTTTTTGCCAGGGTCGGTATGCGCGGAGTTGCGTGTTTCGTGTTTACAAAAAACACAATCCAGTATACGCTTAATTGCGTGTATAAAACACACAACTAAAGGAGACTTCACGCCTTTTCCGGGAGGAGCTTGTATGCCGAGAAAGATGCTTGCGATTCTGTGCGTCGCCCTCTTTGCGCTTTTCGCGTCGTTTGCAGCCGCGCCGTCCGCTTCTGGTGGGAGCCTGGGCTCAGGGGCGTCTGCTGGAGGCTTCAAGGCTGCCGGGTCGTCCTCCGGAACTCCGCTGGGTGCGACTCAAACTGGGCTTCCAGAGGGGGCTTTGGATTCTGACGGCATCGGTAGCAGCAAGGTGACACTTTCCATCAAGGCTGGCTACGGGCTTCTGAATACTTCTCTGCGCGATGTGTCCGTGGTTGTGGACGGCACTTCTTATTCAGTCGACTATGATTATATCTCGAGGGGAATATCATTCGGCGCCGAGGTTGGCGTGAGGGCGGGACGCAACCTATCCGTCTTCTTCGAGGGAGAGTATGTCGTTGTCGAGAGCGTCGAGGTAAAGGCTTCCGTCGATGGCAGTAGCTTCAGTAATAAGATAAAGAGGAAGGATTTCTCGGGCTCAAAGATTTTCGGAATGAAGTTCGGCGGCGGGGTTCTTGCCGATGTCTATCGTTCAAACGGTTTCCTGATTCAGGCGGGCGGCGGGATTGCGTTGGATTTCCTCATTGACAAGCCGTCCAGTGGGGACAGGCAGACTTTCTTTGGCGCAGGATTGTCTCCAAAGATCAAAGGCTCGTACTTTTTCAACAGGAATGTCGGGATTTTCCTTGATTTCCAGCCGGACATCATTCTTTACAGCAAGGCGAAGGTAAATGCTGTTTCCACTGAAGGTATCAGTGCGAAACTTGACGGCAGCAACGCCTGCTTCCGTTTTGCCCCGAGTGTCACTGCCGGCATGAGCGTGTTGTTCTGAATGCGGAGCCAGTGGCAAGCCCGGTCGGAACGCACAGTACCTCCGGCATGAACGTTTTGTTTTGACCCGGAGCCAGGCGACAAGTCCGGTCGGAACTCTGGTTGTCGCTGGCATAAACGTGTTAATTGGAGAGTCGCGATTTTGAACCCGGAGCCAGTGGCAAGCACAGCCGGAACGCACAGTACCGCCGGCATGAATGCCTTGTCCCGAGTGTCTCGATTTTGCTTTCGGAGTTTTCGTCCTGGCGGGTGTGAGAGCGCTGTTTTGCCCTCTCTTTTTGTCTTTGCCTGGGAGTCTTGTTCCGGTTGTCTTCCTCTGCCGTGTTCGCAAGACGATAGCGGTTTGTCCACTGCATATATGGAGTATTCATCCGGCTTTTCTCTCTGCTATGTTAGTAGTGTCAATCTGTTGAAAAACGTTCCTGTATTTGGTAAATTATCCGTGCAGTGAATCAACTGGATAAATTCCGGGAAGTTCCCGATGCTGTGGGATTTCCCCAGAAAGAGGTGTAAAAATGCTGTATTCGCTTATCGCAATGGCTGGCGGGATTTCTTCCGATGCGACGGCAACTCAGGCGTCCGCAAATGGAGGCGGGAGCATGCTTGCCACGTTCGCGCCGCTGTTGATAATGGTGGTGATTTTCTATTTTCTCCTGATCCGTCCGCAGAAAAAGCGCGATAAGGAGACGAAGAACATGCTTGCCGCGATAAAGAAAGGCGACAAGGTTGCCACAATCGGCGGTATTCGCGGGACGGTCGTGTCCGTTAAGGAGGGTACGGTCACCCTCAAGGTCGACGATAACGTGAAGATAGAGTTCAGCAAGTCGGCGATAGCCCAGGTTTTGAATCAGAGCGCCGGCAGCGCGGGATCTTCTAAGGATTCCCCCAAAAAGGAAGAGAAGAAGGCTGTGGAAGCGAAGACGGAAGAGGTTGTCTATGCGCCGAACAGCGACGGCGACAAGGACGATTCCAACAGCGAACCGGATTCCCTGTCTGAGTAAGGTCGTTTGTTTTCCGCGGGTATGGCTGAGGACAAGTGCGATACGCACGCCGCTTGGGGCGGTCGGATGCGCGTCTGGTAAGGCTTCTGCGGATTCCGTTGCCGAGCGTGTGTACGGTATTCAGAGTATCTTGCTTTGTACTTCGCAGATTTTCGCAGATTCCGGTGCTCGAGTGCGTAGCGCTGTTGATGCGGGTGCCGCACCTGGCGTCTGTTTGTTTCCTGCGATTTGCAGGTTTGAATTTTTCAAGGGATGCGTCCGGATTATGTCCGCGCATCCTTTTTTGTTTGTGAAAATTCTGTTTGGTAAATGCTGAAAAAACGCCGGGAGGGATGACCCGGAGTTCAGGGCAAAAACGGCTTGCAGAGCAGGAATTTATTGGTATAAAAGAGTTTATGAGTCGTTTTACGTTGGCGAATCGCGGAGAAGCCCGTCCGGTGGTAGTATATTTCTTTGATTTTCAGAGGTGAATATGATTGTCGTCAGAAGCCGTACTCTGGGATATTGCCACGGGGTGGCGCATACGGTAAAAATGGCAGGCGAGTGCATAGAACGCGGAAGGCGTGCTGGCTTGCCGTATTTTTCGATAGGCGAGTTGATTCATAATCCGGATGTGGTGCGCCGCGTTGCGGAACAGGGTATGAGGGTGATTTATTCGCCTGGAGAGGCTTTTGAATCCGACTGTGGACCCGGACGTGTTTTGTGCGCGAGAACCAGTGGTCCGGGATTGGAAGGGGGCTCTGGGTGTCGGGATTCGGAATCGGCAACCGATGGTCCGGGAGCGGCTTTTGACAGCCCGGAACGGACTTCGTCTGAAAATTTTTCCTCTCAGGAGCGAGGGATTTGCGCCGTTGCGCTTGTCCGGGCGCATGGAATTCCAGACGCGCTGCGCCGGGAGTTCGAGGAAGCCGGTTTCGAGTTGTTGGACGCCACCTGCGTAAATATCAAGAAGTCGATCATGTCTATAAAAAAAGCGGCAGAGGAAGGCAGAACCGTGGTGGTAATCGGTGTCGAAAACCATGCTGAAACGCTTTGCCTCACTGGGGTCGACGGGGTACAGACGCGCCTTGTGTCCGGTTTAGGGGATCTGGATGCTCTTTTTGCCTCTCTGGGCGCAGATGTTCCTGTGACTGTTTTGGTTCAGACCACCTTCAGGGAGCCCGAGTATGATGAGCTGTGCCGGAGGATGCGATTATATTTCAGGGATATTGAGTTTGCAAATCATCTTTGTCCGGACTGTCTTCACAGGAAGAGTCATGTACAGGAACTCTCGGCCGAATGTTCGGCGGTCGTTGTCGTTGGCGGAAAAAACAGCGAGAATACAAGGGCTCTTGCATCCTACGCCGAACTCGCGGGAAGCGAGGTTTTCCGCATTGAGAATGCTTCTGATCTTGACGGTGAGGTCTCTCGTGCGCTGAAAAAGCATGGCAAGGTCGGTGTTTGCAGCGGCACGTCCACTCCGATGCACGTGATAGACGAGGTTTGCAGCCGGTTGGAAGAGTTGTGACGGAGCGTTTAAGCGTTTTTGTTTGTGTCTCTTGTCCGTGTTTGTTCGGCTCGGATATGATGGTTTTGGACTCGCGGCAGGCCCCGGATATGGAAGTTTTGGGCATCGTGGTATGCCTTGGATATGGTAATTTTTGGTCGTCGAGGCATGCTCCGGATGTGATAGTTTTTGGGCTCGCCGCGGTATACTCCAGATATGGTAGTTTTGGGCATCGTGGTATGCCTTGGATACGGTAATTTTTGGTTGTCGAAGCAAGCCCCGGATATGGTAGTTTTGGACCCGCGGTAGTCCCCGGATATGATAGTTTTTGGGCATCGTGGTATGCCTTGGATATGGTAATTTTTGGTCGTCGAGGCATGCTCCGGATATGATAGTTTTGGATCCGCGGCAAGCCCCGGATATGGTAGTCTTTGACTCTCGTGGCGGGCCCCGGATACGGTAGTTTTGGGCGTGTCGGCATGCGGGAAACACATCCGCATCACGCCTTGGCTTTTGTCTCGGTCTCGTACTCGCGGGTGTCTCACGGTGCGAGGAAACATCCTTCCAGGTGCGTAGAAGTCTGCGTTAAATTGCGGGTGTCTCACGACGCGCGTGTAAACATCCTTCCATGTTCGCAGAAGTCCGCGTTAAATTTCGGGTGTCTCGCGACGCGAGAGAAATATCCTTCTTGGCGTGTTTAAGTCTACGTTAATTTATGGGTGTTTCGCCGTGAGAGTGAAACAAGCCCGCATTGTTTCTGAAGCACACATGAATCACACAATCGATCGCATTGTTTTACAAAACTTGAGAATTCATGTATAGTTCCAAAGGTTATTTTCGCATGGATGCGTGTTGGCGGGACGAAGACTGCTTCCGGATTCTTTAGGCTCCGCGGGGCTTTTGCCGCGTAAAGCCGGACGAGGAATCGGACTTGCGTGGTTTTGTTCGCAGTTCTGCCGGAACGGTTCGGAAGCCCCGAGTGTACATGCGCCATTTTGGAGGATATTATGAAAAAAAGTTTGATAATCGGCTTGGTAGTGCTTTGCGTCATAGCCGGATTCTCTTCCTGCAACAGCAAGAGCACGTCTGACACGGCCAGCGGCGTTGTGAACGTGAAGGATCCCGAGACTCTGGAGGAGCGCAGCGCGTATTCAATGGGCGGGTTGATTTACAACAGCAACGGCTCGTATTTAGGTTTGACAGACAGCAACATTGGCGCTTTCCTTCGGGGAATGTACGACGCTTCACAGAACAAGTTCCTTTATACTGATGATGAAGCCCAGAATTATATCACTGAGTATTCAGAGGTGGTGCTTTCCAAAATGCAGACGGAGAACCTCGAGGCCTCTGAGGCTTTCCTTGCTTCTAACAAGAGCGCTCCCGGGGTTGTTGAGACGGACTCCGGTCTGCAGTACGAGGTTCTTACCGAGGGAACAGGTCCGAAAGCCGGCGAGAGCAACACGGTTGATGTCTATTACAAGCTGATGAATCTCGACGGCGAGGTGCTGGAAGAGGTGAATGCGGAAAACGGTCCTGTGTCATTCCCTGTGAACCAGCTGGTGCCTGGCGTTATCGAGGGCTTGAAGCTGATGAATGTTGGGTCCAAATATCGCTTCTGGGTGAAGCCGTCCCTGGGGTATGGTGAGACAGGCGCCGGAGTGATTGAGCCGAACCAGCTTCTGGTGTTTGAGTTCGAGCTCATTGAGGTAAAGTAATTTTAGGGCTTTGTAAAAACCGTAAATTGTTATAAAATTATAAAATCTGATGCGGGGCTTGGAGCTGCTGTTTGCCTTAGGCAAGGTTTGGCGGTGCTGGTTCCGCACCTGACGGACTTGTGGCCTAATGGATAGGGCGTCTCCCTCCGGAGGAGGAGGTCCGGGTTCGATTCCCGGCAGGTCTATTTCGGGTGTAAAATATTTTTTACACCCGAAAAATCGCTAACGTCAAGGCAACAGACGCCGACAGTACGCTGGGCCGCAGAGCGGTCCGGGCAGCGGCGGCGCCTTGACGGGCGATATAAACGGAAATTTTGCGAACCCGAGAACCGCCGGTGTCAAGGCAACAGACGCCGACAGTACGCTGGGCCGCAGAGTGGTCCGGGCAGCGGCGACGCCTTGACGAGCGATATGAACGGGGAATTAAGCGAATTCGAGAACCGCTGGTGTCAAGGCAACAGACGCCGACAGTACGCTGGGCCGCAGAGCGGTCCGGATTTGATTAACGGTTTTCGATGCTGGGACAAAACGTATGAACGTCTGGGGTCTTTGATTTCAGGCGTTTTTTTGAAAAGAGGCTCATTTATGAAACCCACATTGCTTGTGATGGCTGCGGGGCTTGGCAGCAGGTACGGCGGAGTGAAGCAGATCGACGCTCTGGGTGCGCACGGCGAGACGCTTCTTGACTATAGCACATACGATGCCGTGAAAAGCGGCTTCGGCAGGGTGGTTTACATCATCCGTCCGGACATCGAGTCCGATTTTCGAGAGCGTCTCTTCGACAGGGTAGCTCGAAACATAGACGCTAGCTATGTGTTCCAGACTCACGATTCTCTTCTCACCCCCGCCCAGGCTGAAGCGTCAAAGAACAGGACAAAACCCTGGGGCACGACTCACGCTGTGCTTTGCGCAAGGGATGTGGTCAAAGAGCCGTTTGCCGTGATAAACGCCGATGATTTCTACGGGCGCGGCGCCTATGAGATCCTCTCCGGGTATCTTTCCACGCTCGATGTCACAAGCACCGAATACGCCATGGTGGGCTATCGTCTCCGCAACACAATGAGCGACAAGGGAAGCGTTTCCCGAGGAGTTTGCAAGGTCTCCAGAGAGGGCTATCTCACCAGTATAAAGGAAAATACCAAGATTGAGTTTGCGCGCGGAGCGGAAGTCGTGCCCGGAGACGAAAAAGACGCGGACGCGCGGAAAATCGTTTCTCACCTTGAAGGCGGCGACGTTTATCTTTCTGGAGACGAGGTTGTTTCGATGAACTTCTTCGGCTTTGCTCCATCCTTCTTTGATTATCTGCAGGATTACTTCGACAGGTTCATATCAATAAACGCCGGTGAGATGAAGGCTGAATGCCTTCTTCCCGCTGCGGTAGGCGAGAGTATTGCAAATGGCAGCAGCACCATGCGTGTTTTCTCCACTAGCGAGAAATGGTTTGGCATGACGTACAAGGAGGACCGCGAAACAGTAGTTCGCAATCTTGCGGAAAAAACCGCTTCACTTGTTTACCCCGTGAAGCTTTGGGAAAAGTGAGGCGCGATGAAGCGTCTTGCGGCCTTGTTTATCCTGATTCTCCTGGCTTTTTCCGCATTTGCGGCAGAGTCCGGACAGAGCGGCACAGCGGAGATGATAGACGAGCCCCCCAGGGAGAAAAAAGTCAAAGTCACTCGTCGCGGACCGTCGGTTCTGACTCTGGACGCGGGGCTTATGTTGTACATCCCATTGAATGA
Organism: uncultured Spirochaetaceae bacterium; assembly: GCA_946414625.1. Lineage (GTDB taxonomy): Bacteria > Spirochaetota > Spirochaetia > Sphaerochaetales > Sphaerochaetaceae > CAMKAB01. The sequence continues at coordinate 11,574 of CAMKPI010000040.1, forward strand.
TGACAGCGCGAAGGGCGCCGGGCTGATGGGCGGAGGAACAATCACTCCCTTGTCTTTCAAAAGCCTTTCTTTGGGTTTTCGCGCGGAAGCGTATCTTTTTGCTGGTAAGGGAATTATTGACAGTGACAACAAGAAAACCGAGTTGAAAGCAGGATTTGCGGGCACATTCATCGCAAACTATCCGCTTGCGAAAAGCTTCGAAGTCTACGGCGGCGCAGGTGCAGGATTTATTTTCGAGGAATTCGAGAGCCTCACCGAGTTTGAGCAGACTTGGGGGATAGTTGTGCAGGGTGGCGGTCGCGGCAGGCTTTACAATCACATAGGAGTCGGGGCTGAGTTCAACCTGATGTTCGACATTCCGAACGAAAGCCGGCATCTTTCTCTTTTGGGGTATTTCAGTGTCGAGTTTTGAGACCCTTTTATAAAACTATGAGACTAGAAGACGTCTTGTAACAGGCAAAGTGCAAAAGAGGGGGGCGGCGCAAAGCGCCGCCCCCCTCTTTGCCATTCATAAA
>CAMKPI010000041.1 GCA_946414625.1 uncultured Spirochaetaceae bacterium
GAGACTGTCTCCGTGTGCAGCTCGGGAATCGGCGGTCCATCCGCATCCATTGCCATGGAAGAACTCCACAAATGCGGCGCGGACACCTTCCTAAGGATGGGCACATGCGGCGGAATTGCGCTTGAGGTGATAGGCGGAGACGCCGTAATCGCAACAGGAGCCATCCGCAACGACGGGACAAGCCGCGAGTACGCGCCGATAGAATTTCCCGCAGTGGCGAGTCACGATGTTATCCACGCCTGCATTGAAGCGGCGAAAAAAATGAAAATACGAAGCCATGTGGGAATTGTCCAGTGCAAAGACTCGTTCTACGGGCAGCACAATCCTGAAATTATGCCCGTCAGCTACGAATTACTGAACAAGTGGGAGGCATGGAAGCGCCTGGGCGCGCTCGCGAGTGAGATGGAAAGCGCGACGCTCTTCACTGTGGCGAGCTTTCTACGGGTCCGCTGCGGATCGGTGTTCTTCGCCGTAGGCAACCAGGAGCGCGAAAAACTCGGCCTGGATAACCCGAAAGTCCACGACACCACAGCCGTCATACGCCTTGCGGTTGAAGCAATGAAAGAACTGATCACCTGGGACAGAGCGAACAACAGATAGGCGAAAACGCGCTTCTGAGCCCGACATCTTGTTTTAGCCTCGAATCGTTTGTCTGCACATGCGGCGCGGCGATACTTCTGCGCGGCGACGCGGCGATACTGGCAGCGCAACGATATTGCAGACGAACAAGAAAAAAGAAGAATAGAGAACAGTATGGCTCAAGACCCGGCTCATTGCGGAGACCGGGCTATCCGAGTCGAATGAGCATGTGGCTAGCCGATTCGTGTGAGCGTGGGGCTAGCCGAAAGCGGCTCAGACGATGCCTCTGACAATCGGGACGCTGCGGCGGAACTCTCCAACCACCGAGGACAGCTTCTTGCGGCTCAGCGCCTTGTTCACCGGAAGAGTGCTCTGCATGTTGATGTGCGCGGCTGCCTGACCATGGTACAGAGCGTCCTCCATGGACCCTTCGTTCATGTAGGAATGTAAAAATCCGGCAAAAAACGCATCCGAGCAGCCGTTCGTGCTGCCGTTCTGGGGCTGGTTTGCCAGGTTCTCCGCGTCATATGTATAAATCTTCCCGCCGCGAACCTCGAAGCACATGGCGCCTTCCTTTCGTTTTGTGATGATGCCGCGGCGTACGCCCATATCGGCAAGGGATTTCAGAATCTCCTCGCGCTGGGTCTTCCCCGTCATGGTCACAGCTTCGATTTTATTCATCTTCACAAGATGGAAACGGTCGATTGAGGAAAGCATTCTCTTGCATTTCTGCCCCGACACGCCGTCCACGACAATCTTTGCGTCTATGCCGGCAATTTTTTTGATAACTTCCTCGGCGAGATTCGTCTCGATAACTGTGTAATCAGAAAAAAGAACAGCGTTGATATTCTCCTCGATGACACGCGTGGTTATCAGATCAGTTATGCCCATATCGCTGACGCCGCCGGAAAAAACACCCATGTTGTCGGTGAAATATGTATATACCCCGGTATGCTCCCCGAGAAACGGCTCCAAAAGCATCTTCATGCCGATCTCATCCGCTCTGTCTATGGCAACACCGCCGAAGCTGTCGTCACCGACCGCCGTGATGAGGCTGACGTTCTCGCCAAACAGGCACAAAGCCTCTGACACGTTCCTGGCAACTCCTCCGAGACCGAATTCGACCCGTCCGGGACATGAGTCGTTATGGAAAAACGAACCCTCCGACGTGGCGCAGATCTCAATACAGGATCCTCCGATTGCCACAACTTTTCTCATAAACAAACCCCTGGATCACAGCGAAACAGCGCAGCAGCCGCACATTTGTATGAATTCAAAGAATACAGGCTACGCATGCGACTCAATCAACCGATGCAAAAAACGCGAACGCGTATGGTCTATTTTTATCTGTTTTGGCTATACATGTCAACACAGCGCACCTACCGGGGGCAGTTCTACCGCCTCTCTCGGGGGAAAATATAATAGCCTTCGGCATAAAACGACAAAAAAGCGGCTCATACGGCCTACATACTGAAACTATTTCCGGAGAAGATTCACAAACCCAATTCCAGCGTGAGCAGTGACAAAAACAGAAAGATAAGACCATGCACCCGCAAACAAGACCCAGCGGGAGCTCTTTTTGTAGTGGTTCCAGACGCCCTGATGATGACCATGTCCCCACGAACAAGACCCGGCGGGAGCGTCACCAAAAACATATAGGCAGAGATATATAACCCAGTCCTCGCAAACAAGACCCAACAGGAGCAGTGCATGCATAAAAAAAACCGTGCCTAAGCACGGTAAGTCTTCAGAGGGAGAATCCGTTCCGAAGCATTTCACTGAAAGCCGATCTATGCCCGGCTTCCGGAGCTGCAAGTTACTCAATCACCGCGAGAACATCCTTCTGGTTCAGAATCAGGTAATCGTCACCGTCAATCTTGATTGCAGTGCCGGCATACTTGTCGTGAAGGATCTTTTCTCCGGCCTTGACGCTCTTCACATCGCTGCCCACAGCTGTCACAGTGGCAAACTGGGTCTTTTCCTGCGATGTCTGGGGAATAAAGAGGCCGCTCGCCGTCTTCTCCTCCATCTTATCCGTCTTTACCAAAACTCTCTCTCCGAGCGGTTTGACTGTCATCTTAAACTCCTTCGCGCGGATACTGGAAATCGTTCCGCGCCGCAATTCTTTTTTCGGGAAGCCGCGGCAGCATGCGGATCGCCGCACAGCCCGGCACGCTCTTCCCCGATCTGTTTTCGAATACAAATATAATCATTATTCCCGGATTCGGCAAATCATGCTTTGCCAACCAGTTCCAAGATTGGTAATTAGCGGTCTTCCTGCCTTTTTGAATTCGCCGAGAAGGACTCGGAAACCGGGAGCCGAGCGCACCCGCATCCACAAAACAGCCCGCTTTCGCTACTCACGGATGTTATACAAGTCTGTCTCCGTAGCCATGAGACGTGCCGCTGCGCCACCGGAGCTGTTGCGCGGATCTGTCCTCGATTCCACAAAGCACCAAGAGGCGACCCGCTTTCTCCACTCGCGGCTGCTGCGCGGGTCTGTCCTCGATTCCACAAAGCACCAAGGCGGCCCGATTTCGCCACTCGCGGATGTTGTGCGGGTCTGTCCTCGTAGCCATGAGACGTGCCACTGCGCCACCAGAGGCTGTGCGCGGGTCTGTCCTCGATTCGTCAAGGCGGTCCGCTCGCGCCACCAGAGACTGCTGCGCGGGTCTGTTCTCTGCGTCCACGAGGCGGCTCGCTTTCGCCACAAGAGGCTGTGCGCGGGTCTGTCCCCGCGTCCACAAGGCACCACAAGGCGACCCGCTTTCGCTACTCGCAGCTGCTTCGCGGGATCCGTTCTCACGTCCGCAAAGAGCCATGAGGCAGCACTCTTTCCGCCACCAGCGCCCGATATCAGAATCAGGAGGAGCCCCTACGCTGCGGAGAGTCTACAGGGAAGGACCAGAACGAGATAAAGCAAGGCGCGCATCCGTTCGGAAAAGCCTCCCCAGTGCACATCGGGAAGCGTCACCAGTAACTGATCGACTGCCCCGGAGATATATCCCGACTGCTTATCTGCGCCTTTGCCGCCTCCTCATCGGCGTAAAGACCCTGCAAATCAAGATACGTCTTATAGGCGTCTGGAAGCCCCGTCTGGTTATACACAGACATCGCCAAATTCAACCCTTCCTCAAGTCGGCCGCTGGCATACAGGAGGATGGCAGCGTTCACCCCGGACGCGGAATTTCCCGTTCGCTCCCAGTCGGCATAGAACATCGCATATGCTCCGTTGATGTCGCCGTTTTCCGCCATTTTGTAAGCAGACTCCATATCCTTGTTTTTCTTGCTGGACGGATCCTTCAGAAGATCAATGCCGACCGTCTCGTAATGCGGCACCAGACGGTTTCGAATCTTCCTTACAAAGCTGTCCAGAATATTTTCGAACAGCATCCTCGGATTTGCACTGCTGTAGAACGGATACTTGTCCACATAGCGGTATTCGTCAATGTACCTGTATGCGTCTCCCGTGCTGGATCTCGTGTCGTCGGAAAGGGTGAACGAATCGAGAATCCTCTGAGTTCTGAGATCCCAGACCGTGAAACTCATTGTGAGCGTCGCGTATGTCTCCACAGTGACGTACCTCACGCGCTCCCTCTTCTTTGTCTTCGGGTTGGTTACATACCGCCAGGTCTCGTCGTAGATGTCGTAGCAGTCCATGTTATCCACTGAGCTCTGCACGTATACCGTTGCACCCGCGCGTAGAAGATTGTCCGTTGGATTCGCGAAGAGTGTCCTCGATGCAGAGACGATACTGTCAGTGTTTTTGACACCAATTGTGCGCCAGACTCCCTGTCCCAGAGCTTTCTCTACAATATCCCCGGCATAAGAGGCGACATAGTCTGAGTAATACGCGGCACCGTTCGTATAGCTATACCGGGAAGACGCGCTGTATGGAGCGGGAGAGGCGATGGCAATCACGGTGTCAAGCCCTCCGATGTTCACCGCGGCCGGAACAAGAGTGGACATCCTGACCGTTGTGGCACAACCCGCCAAAAAACACGGAAACAGGATGCAAAGAACCGGAATCAAGTATCGGAACCGCTTTTTCATGAGCACCTCCGGAATCCGGCACGGGCACAGCGGAATCTTTCCGCACCATGCTGCCGCTTCTGTCAGAGAAATCATGCAGCCCGCGCATCGTGCCCCGCGCCGGTTTTCCATATTTCGTTATTTCAATCTTATCATCAAAACATCCGTTTCACGAACAGGAAGATTGTTTTTCCAGGAAAAATATACACAAAAAAGCCCTAAAAGACAGAATCCGTCGAATCAAAGCCTCTCTGGAAAACCATTCGCCGAAAACACAGCGCCGCTGGAAAAGCATTTCTGATTTTCCAGAAGGATACGTCCGGCAATATCTCTCACTGCAGCTTCAAGCCGGGCTGCCGCAATAGAGAATATACAGACTGCGGAAAGCGTCCCGCAAAGTGAACTCGGGATCATACCGCAATGAAGCAAAAAGCGCTGCGTTTAGGCTAAATTTATCTGTTTCAGGACATCTTCGCCGCGATATCATCGAAAGAGAATGCAGTCTCTCCTCCCGAGACGCTACAAAGCAGATCGGGGGCGATGCGCAGGTCTACGGCAAGACGTGGGTCAGGTCTCTCCCCTCTGGACACTACCAAGCAGATCGGGTCCTTCCGGCTGTCTGCTTCAGGCTACTTCAGGCTTTCTTCCTCAGACTATCGACTATTTCGTTGTCAAGGCGCTCCCACGTAAGATCCAATTCCGGTCTGCCGAAATGGCCGTACGAGGACAGTCTTTTATAAATCGGACGTTTCAGGTCGAGCGACGCGATAATTGAGGCCGGGCGGAGGTCAAAATTTTCCCGCACCCATACAGTCAAAACCTCGTCCGGAACAGACGACGTGCCGAACGTGTCCACAAAAACCGACACCGGCTCAGCGATGCCTATCGCGTAGCCCAACTGCACCTCGCATCTTTTTGCGACACCGGAAGAAACAATCGTCTTTGCAATCTTCCGCGCCATATATGCTCCGCTTCTGTCAACTTTGCTGGGATCCTTTCCCGAGAACGCTCCGCCGCCGTGACGCGCCGCTCCTCCATAAGTGTCCACTATGATCTTACGTCCGGTGAGCCCGGAGTCCGCATCCGGCCCCCCGAGAACAAAACGTCCTGAAGGATTGATCAGGAACCTGCACTTGGAATAGTCAAGACCTGTCTGACTGATTGTCGGGACAATCAAATATTTATAGAGAGCATCCCGAATCTCCTCCTGTGAAATGTCCTCCGTATGCTGAGCGCTCACAACAATGCAGTCAAGCGATACTGCCCGGTCTCCCTCGTAGCGAACCGTCACTTGCGTTTTTCCGTCGCTGCGAAGCCAGGAGCATTTTCCACGCCGCCTGAGCAGCGCAAGCTCACTTGCAAGGGTTGTGGCAAGCCGGAACGGCAGCGGCATGAAGCTCTCCGTCTCGTTCGTCGCATAGCCAAACATTATTCCTTGGTCGCCCGCGCCAAGCTGTCCGTCCGTCTTTGTGACCGCCCCGTCTATGTCGGGAGACTGCGAGTGTATATGAACGCTTGTCTTCACGCGGGAAGCATAGTCCTCATAGCCCACTTCCCTGAGGATCTCGCGGACAAGAGCCTCATAGTCCACACAGGCCTTACTCGTGACCTCCCCCATGACACAGACCTCTTCAGGCGTCGCGCTTGTCTCGCAGGCACAGCGGGATTCCGGATCCTGGGCGAGCAGAGCGTCCAGCACAGCATCCGAAATACGGTCGCAAACCTTGTCTGGATGCCCCTCGGTGACAGATTCTGATGTGAAATAAGAATACATGAAAACCTCCTCATACTCTCAAAGGAGGCTGTCAGGCACTGCGGACACGAGACCGGCATAAACGTGCCTGAAAAACGACTCCCTTTAGCAAATCCGGGAATCCCAGTCCGGTCTGAGACCGTCTCCGGGACATTTCCCCCGCACCCCCTGAAACAGTCAGGGCACTATCGACGCTGCAATTAGGCAATAAATCACGTCTGTTTCAAAATACCTTTTTCGGCTCTTTTCGGCTCGCACCGGTCAATATAGCGAACCTATAAAAAAAGCCCCAAAAAGGAGCGATTTGAACGGACAGGGGATCGAACCCTGGACCCGCAGATTAAGAGTCTGCTGCTCTACCAGCTGAGCTATCCGTCCGTGCTTTGTTAAAATATCATTTTTCCTTTTTTTAATCAAGAGCTAAAGTGAAAAATCTCCGACAAGCTTCAAAACATCGCCGTCCTTGACAATCTCCACCCTCCTTCCAGGTAGATATTTCGGGAGGTATTCCTTGATGAATTCACAAGATGACATCTCAACCTCCTCCCGAAACGCAAGCGATACGGGCAGGAGCGTGCGTATATCCACTTTTACCACATATCCCCGACCGTACCTCGACCCATATCCCGGCGTGAACGCAATGGTTGTGCTAAACAGCCCGTCAAACGAAGGATTGCTGCCAAAGCCGCTCACCCTGCGGTTCGGATGGAGCGGATAAGCGTCCCCGTAAAGCTCCTCCAGATGGAGATCAAGGGCGTGGACACCATGGAATTCATTTTCTGCTCCAGTGCTTCCTGTTTTGGATCCATCAGACCTATTCCTCAGAAATCGTGAACACAACGCGCCTCACGGGACCGCTCTCCACTCCGGAGACTCCGCTCTTATACGGCTCACCAGGCAGAAACGCGAAAAACCTCCCCTGGGATGCGCGAAACGCGGACACAGGCTCTGCATTCAAAAACCCCGTGTCTGTATCCTTGCTGTACCTTCCATCCTTCTCACAGAGCTCGCGCCACGACGTGGAGACAAGCTCCTCTCCGGAGAGCACAATCTCGACCACAGTCCGCTTCCTGTGGAACCTGAAAGGCTGATCTGAGGCGGTGGTTGAGGTCTCTGACACAGCGTAGGAAACACGCGGATTTGGAGTATTGTACACTCCGGGGGAAAGAGAATATATATCGTCGTGGTCCATCGCTTCCGCTACGCTTACTAGGGATGGAATCACCGCCGCGTATGTCTCAAGGTTTGACAGTGTGTCGAATATCATCCAGGGTCCTCCGTGTCTAAACGCTTTTCTCGGGGATTTAGCCCGCGGTTCTCTTCAGCATTTTCCGTATCACCCGAGCGGGATTCGCCGCAGCGAGCATTTCGGATGGCATGCGCTTGTCACTACGCCGCAGGCACTATCACAATGTTGTCTCCGCTTGTAGATCCAGGCATCACAAGGCTCCGACCCCATCTGCATCAAGTTCTTTCGCCGTCCGTTCTGATTCGCACCCATCCGCATACATACCGGGAGACAGCAACGTCGGAGCGAACGCTCCGACGTTGCACTAAAGCCTTATACTTAACCTATACTGTGGTACCAGAGAGGATCAAACCTCGGAGGAAACTTCTTCCGCAGCCTCGGCGACCTTTTCAACCGCTTCCACAGCAGCTTCTGCAGCAATGGCTGTCTCTGCCTCAAGCTTTGCCGCCTCAGCCTTTGCAGCCCGCTCGGCCTCCTCAGCCTCCTTCTGCGCTTTCTTCAGCTCAGCCTCGCTCTTGATGTCAACCTTGATTACGGACGACTCATTCTCGTAAAGATGGATCTTAGCGGTATAAAGACCTGCCATCTTGGCGGAATGCGACGCGAACTCGATGCGCTTTTTCTCGATGTCGAAACCCTGCTCCTTGAGCTTTTCCTGAATCATCGCACTCGTAACGCTGCCGAAGAGCTTTCCGCTCTCTCCCGTTGCCACAACAAGGCTCACTGTCACGTTGTCAAGCAGTCCCTTCAGCTCAGCGGAAGCTTTCCTCTTCTCAATCTTGCGCTTCTCGATTGCAGCCGCACGGCTCTTGAAAATCGCAAGGCTCGTGTTATTGTAGACAACCGCAGCACCAGTGGGCAGAAGGTAGTTGCGAGCATAACCATCCTTCACCACACAGACATCTCCCTCTTCTCCGAGGTTAGGTACGTCCTGATTCAAAATGATCTTCATTTGAATACTCCTTTTTTATTGCTTTGCAGCGATCCCCCGAACCGGAACGGAAGGGAAATACCGCCGCGTCTTTTCATAATACAAAATATGGCGTCTCACGCATTCCGCGCGCGAAATTTCAACCATGTCTCCGACACCGAAAGACATATCAGGGACACGAAAACGAACATGTTCAAAAACGGAATCAGCATGGAGACAAACACGATTGCAAACGCTTTTCCCGCAGTAAAAGCCTCGTTTTTCCGCCTCATATAGAAGAAGAGGATCGAAATGCCAACCAACAGGTAGTGCAAGGAAAAAGCCAGAGCAATGTTGAAAAAAACCGCCTTCAGAACAGCCGGCACCGATCCGGCGAACGAAAAAACTCCGGATAAGACAAGCGTTGCAATATACATCCACAGATACCTGTCCGGCAGCTTTATAAGGGAGAAACTCCTCTGCCAGGAGGAATCTGTCTTATGGATAATAAATTCGGAAACAAGAATCTGGAATGACGAGAAAAACATTCCGAACGGCACGACGGTGAGCATGATAACGGTGAACACCAGCTGCGAGAGCTGCGCGGCGTACTCCTCGGACACAATCGCTTTCGGAATCGCCGCCTGATAGAGGGCGATTATCTCCGAAATCTGAGCCTCGGTTGCGAAAACATTTGCCCAAAGAACAAACAGAAGCCCTATCACCGCCACAACGACGGAACACGCCAAAAGCCTGCGGAGAACGTTTCGGACCTTGTCCCGCAAAGCAGCCCACGTCACAAGACTCGCCGTGACCATCAGGTTGAAAACAAGCCCCACGACAAGGAGCCCCGTCTCCTCGGATCCCCTGAGCGCAGCGCCGAGATCAACGATTCCCCGATAGTCAAAAACCTTCCAGAAGAGGACCACAAGTCCCACCGCCAGAAAATACAGCGCCGCGTTCCTTCCTCGCTTTATGCTTGTTGAAATTATCAACAGCGGGATGCCGTAAATGAACGTGCCGAACCCCATGCGCGACAGCAGGATGCTGATAACCGCCATCAGGACGATGTACATATTGAGCTGTGTGCTGCGCCGGTTTCCGGCTTTTCCGTCCAATTCTTCCATCTTTCGCATTTCACCGCGGGATTTCGACCGCGCGGCGACAAAACCCGTCGTCCACGACTCCGCGTGAGACTCTCCCATTCCCTTTTCGACGCAGGCAGAATGGGGCACGCCCTCTTCTTTACATAGAGCAATCCCTCGGCAAAGAAGAGGACGCTTTCATGCCGCGCTCCGTCCCTGGATCCAGTCCGGATACCGCGCCGATTCCGCCGGATCCTCAGGCCTGCTTGTCAAACGGCAGATAAGCGATTGTCCTCGCACGCTTTATCTCGCGGGCAAGAGCCCTCTGATGCTTGGCGCAGGTGCCTGTGATTCGGGCGGGGAGAATCCTTCCACGCTCGGTGATGCAGCGCTTCAATGCCTCGGGATTCTTGTAATCCGGCTCAGTCTTCTGGGTGCAGAACTTGCAAACCTTCTTCTTGAACACGGTGTTCCTCTTGGAACCGCCCCTTCTCTCTCTGAAAGATCCTTCCCTCTCAGCTGTCTTTTCGTTATCTTCGTACATTTTTATTACTCCTAATGTATTTCACCGCAAGCGGAGATCCCGCCTGCATTGCAACGGGCCCATAAACCGCCCGTAAACCCTATGGAGAAAGTCTCCCTCGGGCTGTCAAAACGGAATGTCGTCGAACGTCTCCGGACCGCCCACCATCTCGTAGTCGTCAGGTGCGGCAGTCTCTCTCACGGCTCCTGAACCGGGAGCCTGTGAGCCGGATGCAGCGCCATAGCCGCCCTGAGCACCAGCCCCATATCCCGGGTTACCGTAAGTCCTGCCCTGATAGCCGTTTCCGGCGTTCGAACTCTGAGCCGGAGCACCTCCGCCATAGCCGCCCTGAGCGCCGGATGCGCCGCCATAAGCGTTTCCGCCCGATGCTCCACCGCCCGTCGCAGACAGCAGCTGAAGGTTGTTCACAACTATATCAACCTTTGATCTCGACTGACCATCCTGTTCCCAGCGATCCTGCCGCAGTTCTCCGTCAATGCAGACCTGCCTGCCCTTAGTAAGATAAGCCTTCACTCCCTCAGGAGGACGCCAGTACGTGATGTCGAAATAGTTTACTTCATCCACCCAAGTCTCTCCGGACTTGCGCCGCCTGTTCACCGCAACGGAAAACCTGCAGACGGTGGTGCCGTTAGATGTTGTTCTGTAATCAGGGTCGCGGGTAAGTCTCCCCACCAAAACCACTACATTCATGTCGTTAGCCATGCTTCCACCTTTCAGAAGAACCTACAGCGCCCTAAGGTCGCATGCCGCAATGTTCCATTCCTCTGCAAACGAATTGGCAAGCCGGAGCACGGAAGCCGCCCGGCATTCTCCGCCATGAACTTATTTCGCAACGAACATGAACTTCAGAATCGACGAATCCAAAAGGAACTCGGCAGACACCTTGTTCACCATATCTGCATCAGCGGACAGCTCATAATAATAGTAATGACCCTTCGTCTGCTTCTTGATGGGATATGCAAGGGTTCTGACACCCAGATCCTCGGTCTTGGAGACCTCTGCCTTCTCTCCTTCGAACTGACTGTTCACAAGGGAGAGCCCCTTCTCCGTCATCTCATCATCTGTACCAAAAATGACGGTAAACTCATAGTTTCTCATATGTCCTCCTTACGGACTCTTTAGCAACGCGACTTTTCGCGCTGACCTCTCCCGCTTTTCTTTTTCATGATTACAAAAGGCAACGCCGCTGCAACAGGATCAGACGGAAAAATCCATACGATCCATTGCAAGACAACCACCTCGCATGAAATCTCCTCACGGGCGCTCCGCCAACGGCGGAGAAAGAGGAATCAGCGGTCAATCCCGGCTACGGACAAAACGCGCAAGCCGCCGGAGATGCCGGACTCTTGTCCTGCCACACCTGCAACATGCGGACACAATGCCCCCCTTCCGGCTGAACCGCCTTGCATAAAGTATCATTTCAAAGCCGTATAGTCAACAAGCGGGGCAGGAAATACTGTGAATCGTTACTACAATCTTATAAGACGGGCTATCCTAAGTGAAAG
>CAMKPI010000042.1 GCA_946414625.1 uncultured Spirochaetaceae bacterium
CCCGCGGAAGCGGGGCGTAGATTCGAAAAAGATGCGGCTAAAGGATCCGGAGGCGAAGCATGTTATTCCTGTGCGGCATCGCCGTACTTATCAAGCACGGTGTCCACAAGGAGGCGAGCCATGGAGAGCCCCTCCCTTTTTGCTATCGCCTTCAGCTTTTCATACTCCCCTGGGTAACAGGACACCGAAAACGTCTTGAAAAGGGTGAGGCGACCGGTAGGAATTCGTCCGCGTTTCTTCTTTTCTTCCATTTTCAACCCCTTTTCACCAGCAACACTATCAGCGTTGCAATGCTAAGAAGCGTATTAAGCCAGTTGTGAAGATTTTTCATTGATTTTTCCCAATATATGTGCAAAATAAAACGTGCAGGGTTCATGCGAACCCTGCGAGGCGATGTCTTTCATTTTATCAGCGCTAGGATGAAAGACCCGATTGCCGCCACGGTGCCCAACCAACGGCTGAGCAGTTCTTCGTGGTCTTTGAGCCAATCCAGAAATTGTCTCACGCTCTTCAACCTCCATGGTTGAAGAGTATCATTTTATTAAAATAAAGTCAACTACTTTTTTGAAGAATCGCTAATTTTTGGCAAATTTATACACTCTACGAGCTCTTTTTTATTCATTCCCCTGATTAAGCCTCTTTTTCTTTGGTTGATATATGTGCCTACAAGTGCTAGATAAACCTCCCCCAGTTCGGAGAGCAGGAAGGCGGGAACATCGCTCCCGACGCCGAAAGGTGAATGTCTCCAATCAATTACTGCTTGTCTCAGAACAGCAGCGGCAAGCCTTCTATAACCGTCAGACATTTGTCCCATAAAAAAACTCCCTGTTTGTTGTTTCACAAAACCTCTAAAAAGACCGTATTTCGCCTTCTTTTCTCAGGATCTATAGTTTGTGACCTTTTTGGGCGAAAGTCGCGCACATGAGAGCATTTTTAACGGCTGACAACGTTTCAGTGGTCGTTTGCAAAATCAGACAGCCGGCAAGGCACCTTTTCCGCTTCAGTAGTCGTCGCGCTTTTTGGCTCCGCCCGGCAGAAACAGCGGCCGCGATGCCCGGCAACAAAAGCGTTCATGCAGTACCTAGAACGGGATGTCCCCGTCAAAAAAAGCCCCGCCCGACATCGGGATTCCCGAAAGCAGCGGCTGATCCGGCACGCTCCTTTGAAAATCGGAAGCAGGCGGCGAAGCCGGACGATACGCCTCCCCTCCTCCACGCGGGCTCTGCGGCGCGGCGCTTTTCGGCTCGGAGAGCAGCTCTATCCTGTCCGCCCGGATCTTCACCGCCTGGCGGTTCGCACCGCCCCCGTCTGTCCACCGCTCTTGGACGAGCCGCCCAGACAAAGCCACCTGCCGCCCCTTTGTCAAATAAGGCAGGAGCCCGGATCCCAATGCGCCGCAGAAATAGCTGACATCGAAGAAATGAGCCTCTTCGACCCACACCCCGTCCTTCCTCCTCGATTCGTTCACAGCAACAGCAAAAACGATGACTTCGCCCCCTCCGCTGGTCGCCCTCCTCTCCGCCTCCCTCGCGAGTCGCCCCACAAGCGTTACGCAGTTAATATCTGCCGACATATCCTCTCCTCCTTTTCTGAACGGGTCATGGTCCCTCCGCACTCCCGGAGTAGTCCCATACACTTAAGCCGCGTCATCCAGAGCCTCCCGCTGAAAACTCCGAGGCAAGTCTCCCCCTCATGTCCGGAGCTGTCATTGCAAAAGTCAGCCCCTCCCGAAGACGGGACACCGCGGAACCGCCATCGCCCCCGAGAGCGGCGGAGAACTCCGCGGGCGTCATGTTGGCAATGAAAACCGTTCGCCTGTATTCACCATAGCGTGCATCGATTATCCTTCGCAGTATCGATAACGCGTAGCTCGTCAAGTCCGCCTCCGAGATCTCGTCAACCACCAGGAGAGGGCAGGACATGTAACCCCGCAGCACCTCGCCGTCAAAACGAGCCTTATACTCGTCCATCAGCTCCCCGAGCGGGGCGTACCTCGCACCTTTGCCGTGGATCGAGTTGTACGTATTCAAGAGGGCGCACGCCATCGTTGTCTTGCCGTTGCCCACCGACCCTAGGAGCGAGAGGCTCCACGGCCCGGCTTCATGGTCGGCAAAGATCCTCTCCCGTTCCGCCTTGTACAGCTCGAACTCATCCCTCTCCCCGAGGTCGGCGGGGAAACTCCCCAGGGAGAGGTCGGTATCGTACAGGCGCTTCAGGCGCTCGAACCGCGCCCACCTCTCCCAGTCGTATATCTTCCGCAGGAGAGACACGCACCTCTCCTGTTCCCCGTTCCTCGGCCTCAGCGTGTCCATCGTCCAGCCGTAACGCCTAGGTATTTTCATAGCCTGAAACTCCCATCGGCGGAAATCTCCGCCTTGAACGCTTCGATCCGCTCCCCCGCTGTCTCCGGCACGCATCTTTTGGATCCTGCAGTCTCCCTCATTGTTTCCTTCCTCGCATCTTCCGAAAGCCACCGTCTAATGTACGCCCGCATCGAGCCGACAGCCGCCTGCGCTGGAGTCCTCCGCTTAGCAGGGTTCGCTTCGAAGTACAGCCCCATATTCCTCAAGCTGCTCCTCACGTCCAGTGTAGGGAACTCCTGCGAAAAACTTTCAACATCCCTTTCAGGAACGGCGTATTCCGAACCATCGGAAAGAAGAAACCTGAAAACCCGGTCTGATCCTTTCCCTCGCGCGCGTGCGCGACACACGCTATGGGATAGCGTATTAACATTTACATTTTCATTTTCATTTACATTTACATTAGGTTCGGGTTTGGTTGCGCTTTGGTTATTGTTTGGTTTCGGTTCGGTTTCTTTTTGGTTGTTTTCGGGCAAACCCTCCCCCGAGCCCTTTTCAGCAAGCGAAAAAATCCGCTTTGGGCGTCCGCCATGCAGACTGTTCAGGTAGCGCCGGTTGTTTACATCGATTTGAACTTTTACGAGTTCTAGTATGCTAGCCGCTATCGGCTTTGGAGGTTCAGTTGTTTGTCCGGTTAGGCCATACTCAACTATGGCCGTGACTACTTCTCCCTGTACCTCCCTCGGCAGAAGCCGGATAGCATTCCACCAGGACTCGTAAAAAACAAAGCTTTCCCTTTTCAACAACCCATCGGCCGCCTGCACAGATGTGGTTTTGTCGTTCCGCATTACGTCATCATTCCTCCTCGCCTCCTTGCGACCCTGAATTCTAATCCATATCCGCCCCGCCGTGTCCGAATGGGGTGAATGGCTTCACAAGTCATTCAGACCGTCCGGCACCTGTGGACAATCCTCGATGCGCACCAACACCTCCGGGCGCTCCGCGTACACCTTGCAGGCAACAATTTCCGTCACCTGCCCGTCATCCTCCCACACCACGCCGTTCAGCGCGTCCAGCGCCGCTTTGACGTAGTTGTCGAGGTCGGGGCGAGAGACAGGAAGCATTCCCCCGGACAATGCGCTCTTCCGCTTTGCCGCGCTCCACGACCGGGGGACGGACCGTGCGAAGCGCAAGGTAGCTTTGACGGGTCCCTCGAAAGGGGAGATGCCGTCTTTGGACATCTCCCCCTGAGCGAACAGCCCGAGAGCCTCCTTGTACTCCCTGCTTTTCTCCGGGTCTACAGTGTGAATCCCGTTTCGGTTGCGATATATACGCGGTCGCCCCTGCGCCACGGGCTCCCCCTCAAAGAAGAACCAAAGCATTCCCATCAGAAGAACTCCTCGGCCGGCTCCGGCTCTCCCTGCGGGTAGCCGGATGTCCTTCCTCCATTCGCCTCCGATCCGGATCCGCCGCGCTCCGCCGTCCCGGCTGCATCCTCAATGGCGGCACCGACCACGGAGTCCTCCGCTTCCATGCCGCCGTCGTTATCGGCGTATGTGAACACCGCGTCCACAGCGCTCTCGCTCTCGATGTCGAAGTTCTGGTTCGTGGACTGGTCCGCCCTCACGGCAAGTAGCATCTGCGTGCTCATGGGCACCCACTTGCTGATTGTGCTCTTGATCACGGTCTTCTCCGCCATTGCGGGAAAGTTGGTGCTCCACGGGCTGGAATTCCGCCCGCTCCGCAGGTCGTACTGGTAGGCGGTGGAAAACTTTTCGGCGTGCCGCCTTATCTCGTCCACCGTCCAGTAAACCGTCTTTTCAAAGCCGTTGGCGAGCCGGACAAAACAGGCATAGCCCGCAATCCTGCCCGTCTCACCCCTCGCCCTCTGCCCGTCCGCAGGTGCTTTCAGCGACAGTTCCCCAGACAGAAGATTGAAGTCTTCCAGCTCGTCTTCGTAAACGTCCGTGACGTTGATCGTGCGTAGCTGTCCGCTGCGCATGGCAAGCTGGACAAACCCGTTCTTCATAATCTGCATCTGAGGATGTCCCTTATACGGAACAATCGCCGCAAACCCCAGTCCAGGTACCACATCCAGATTGAGCGCAGCAGCAGTCATGGCGCACTGCATGATCTCTACAGGGTTGCACTGTTGCAGCAGCTTATTCGCATTCACCGACGACAGCACGTTAGCTAGGAACTGGTTGGCCTTCTCCTGCCCGCCCAGCACCTGAGCAAATCGATTTACCATCGCCGGGGCAGAACACATCTGCCTCACGCTCATGTTCTGAAGAACGACTGACTGCCGCCCCGCATCTCGTAAGTTACCCATTGACCTCATCCTCCTTTCCGGGCAATGCCCAAAGCCTGCTCGTGCCGTCGGCAGAGCAGAGCTTCTCGCACTCCACTCCACGCTCCGCCGCGAACGTGAGCACTTCCTCTATCGCAGCGCGAAAACCCCTCATTCTGAACGCGCCGACACAAACCCTTGCCGGATCCGTTCCACCCTGCTTCGCAGCAGCTTCCAGCCCCTGCCGCTCGGAGCCTCGAAACTGCCCAGGAATCCCGGCGCCACTCCCGGACCTCTGTTCCGAACCTGGGACAACAGACCCGCTGTCATCTCCCTCGCGGGGCGCTGAATCCGCCGTACCGGTCACCCGTCGGGCGATTTCCGCCTTTCTTTGGGCTTCGCGCTCGGCGCGCATTCTCTCCGCCTCGGCGTACGCCTCCGCCTGCTCTTTCAACCTCTGTCCCTCAGAGAGTGCGAGAGCCACGTTCCCCGTGCTTGCCACGATGTCCAACATCTGCTGGCGGAACGGACCGTCGAACGTTGCCCACGCGGTGTGCACGGCTGTCGAGACCCTGTCGGCATCCGCTTTCAGGTCTTTGTCGGCGTACGTCTTGTTCTCCCAGCGGGGATTCTCCATCCACGCGGGGTCGCAGTTCCGGAAGTAGATCTGTTCCTCAATCGTCAGGGACTCCTCCACAATGGAGCGAACCCGCATTCCCCGGCCTTCGTACCGACCGCGGCGAAGTTTTCCGTCAATCGCCTTGTAGCTCTCGTCCAGCGCGTCTATCGTACCCTCCAAGACCTCCACGAGCTCGTTGTACATCCCCTCGGGGACCTCCAGTGGCTTGTTGAACTCAGCCTTTGCCCGTTTCCACTCTTTCTTCAGCGCGTCCTTCGCCTTGCGCAGCCGCGCTCTCATCTCGTAGACCTCCGCGAGGTTGCCCTCCGTGGCGGTCACGCCCTTGTACTTCTCCATGGCGGCTTTTACCGCCGGGAGCAATGCCTCAAAGTTGGTTTTCAGCACTCCGGGGAGCTCAACCGTGGCTACCACGGAATAATCCCCTCCGTTGCCGATGTCGGCGGAAGCCACAACCTCGAACTCCGCCTCCTCTGCTTTCAATTCCTGTTCCATTACTCCTCCTACAGCCGGAGAGTCGTCCTTGGACGCTCCCCCCTGTCCAGCCGTCTTTTGAATTGCTCCGCCATCTCCGCGACCCATGCGATATCCTCGGCGGTGTCCGGATCATCCCTGCGGTAAGCGCGCGACAAGAGGATCCGCGCATTGTCCGCGGCGTCATCCGGCTTGAACGCGCTCACCACATAAGCCCAGAACACCACGCCCGCCGCATCCGGCACGCACAAGAGCTGGTGCATCCCCTGTGCGATGTAATGCTGCGGAACATCGCCGTCCCTCCAAGCCTGGAAGTCCTCCCACCTCTGGACGGTGGCGGTCTTTATCTCCAGCACCCACCTTTCGCCTGTGTCCCTGTCCATCAGAAGCCCGTCAAGCGTGGCTGCCAGGTACGGACGATCCTCGGATACATAGATGCCGTACTGCCGGTAATCGCAGTCGTACTCCGGGTGATCCAGCAGGAACAACGCCCGCAGGTGTTCTTCCATTCGCTTTCCCCGGATCACGGCGGGCTTTCCCGATATGTCCTCCCGCTCCGCAAGCCCTTTCCTCACGTCGTACAGATATTGCGATCCATTTTGAACATACGGATTGATGTCGCAGTACAGTCCCGCATCGCTTGCGGTGAGGTAATTCTTGCGGCACTCCAACCACTCCGCCTCTGTCTTGCAGTCGATAATCACTCCCTCCTCCGTCTCATACGGGCTCGCCAATGTAGCCCATCACATTGTTCACGCGCCAGCCCCTAGACGACGAGACGCAGGTCTCCTCCCCCCGTCGGGCATACCTGCCTAGGTTATGGATGATATACTCGTCACGGTTCAAAATGACGTGCGTTTCATAGAAGTCGTTTGTTATCTTTGACACTACATAGTGTCTGAAAGAGTCCAGCGCGAGCCCCGACAGCTCTCCGCCCAGCGCGTGGGCAGAGTCTAGGATCCACCAGTTCAGCCCCACCGCCTTGCAGTATTCCGAACCGTAAGCCTTCCAAGCCTCAGAATAGGGGATCTTCTCCCCGCAGAATTCGATAGTCTTCCGCTCGTCCTGACCAAGTTCCATGAGAAACCTCCGTTTTTGTTTGATTTGCGCCTGCAGGGCTATTCGGGGAGGAGGGAGTCGAACCCTCCTTCGGCGCGTCGACAATAAAAACAAAAAGCCGCGCTGTTTGCGGAACCGTCCACCCCGAGGCGGGTTATGGCCGTTGCACCGACCGTGAAGAAGCCCGCCAGTAAGATAAGGAGCTCGGGACAGGGAAAAATAAACAAAAAGCCTGTCCCTATGGCGGTCGGAGGAGTTGCACCACCGGGAAGCCGGTTAGAAAAGCATTCGTGAGATACCTAATTGCATTGCAAAAAACAGGCTTTTCCTCCCGGTGCTTCCGGTCTGCCTCCGCCATAGAATCCCTCCGCCCCGGCAGGCAAGGCTTCGGGATTATAATTCAACCCTTCCTATTTTTCGTGCGTCGGTAGGGGTTTTTCATTTTTTCCTGCCATTTTCCGCCAGCTACACCTGCGGCCCGTGTTCCTCTTTAATCCTCGTTTTCAATTCCGTCTCTTTTCCTCGGACCCGCATCTTCAAGCCCGAGCTCTTTCAGCTTCTTTTCCGCACGCTTGCCGGCTTCCGCGTGCAGATTTTCCAGATAACGGACGTACATTTCGTGTTTCTCCGTTTCGCTTTTTCCCAGCCAGTCGAAAGCGGTTTTTGCAGGCCATCTTTTCCTTCCGCTCGAAAAAGCCGATTCCCCGAACAGCGGAAGCAATTCAGGTTTTTTATACAGCTGAGCGGCCGAGCAACCCGACATTCGGGCGTATTCCCTGACAGTTACAGTTGCAGGAGCTTTTTGATTCTTCATAGATAAGGAGATAAGGTTCTCCAGGCGTTCAATCTGCGTCTTTTGTTCCTGCTGCCTTTTCAGCAGCTCTTCCAGCATCTCTTCGATATGCATTCAGTACTCCTTGCTGTCTTCCTTGACGTTCCGCTTCTCCAGGTAAGCCACTATGGCGTCGTGGTAGAACTGCGGACGTGTCTTGCCTTCGGTTTGGCAAATTTCCTTGATTGCCACAATCTCGTCTCTAGTGAATGGCTTTAAGTGTAAAATGGTTTTTTCGTTCATGGTCCTTCCAAACGTATTAAAAATTTTTAAGTTAATGATATTATATCTTGTTTTTTTTTAAGATAGTCAAGAATTTTCTGAAAAATTTTTCATTTTTTTTCTTACAATCTTGTTATGAAAGCAAAAAACGAATTTTGGCAGCACGTTGACGAACTCAGAAAAGGAATCACATTAGAGACTTTGTGCAAAGAAACGAATCTTGGAATAGGCACGATTCTTGTTACACGGAGCAAGGGAAAACTCCCCAATTTGACAGATGCAGACAAAATTGCAGTTCATTTGAATACGACAGTGGACTATCTCTTACACGGCAAGGAAAGCACGACTTACACATCTTCTGAAAGGGAGCTCCTCGACAACTACCGGAGGGCGCCCACTTACATCAAACTTCTTATAGAGCAAGTCTTAAAGAATCAAGAAAATGATAAAAATTTTTAGTTTTTTTGTAAAAAGCGGTTGACAAAAAACAAATATCGTGATAGTATTAAACCATCAAGAGACAGGGAGGTAAAATAAATGTCCAAGAAAAAGAAAAAACCGAGCAATCTTGCATATTACTTGGCCGTTCTTGCAACGATTGACTCGGTTTTCTCGGTTCTTACTTTCTTTTTTAAGTAAGAAATCACACCTAACGGGGCGGGTTGACCGCCCGCCTCTTATTTTTATCCAATCATAAGGGAGTTGTCAAGAAATGAAAAAAGGAATTTATGTTTACATCGGCATCTGCTTAACCATCAGCGTTGTATTCAAGATTTTAACATTTTTCAAATAAGAGGAAGAACTATGCCTAGAGGAAGAAAGCCGGGCTGGGCGGAGCGCGGGGAATCAGGCGGCCGCCCCAAAGGATCATTCACGGGGGATGCGCCTGGGCGCAAGACCCCATACGAGAGTTTCACGGTGTCGGGGCACCCGGAAGAATGCGCCCTGGTCAAACGGCTTGCGAAGGAAGCCGGAAAGTCTGTCAGCCGCTATGTGCTGGACTTGATTCTGAACAAATGATTTTGCCGCCTGCGTTTTGCGGGCGGCTCTTTTATTGCGCGGACAGCCTTTGAATCCGCGAGTAAGAAAACTCTGAAAAATAAGACATAAAAAACTCATTATTCCTCAAATTTTCTCACAAAAAAAAGAATTTTTCAGTTGACAAAATTTCTAAAACCAGATAATGATCAAATCATCAAGAACAAGGAGGTGTAGAAATGAAACGGAAGAAGCCGAAAAAGAAAAAACCGAATTGGCTGAAACTATACTTGGCAGTTCTAGACACAGTCAATACGGTTATTCTAGTGCTTACGTTCTTAAAGAAGTAGGCGGCAGGGGTCGGGTCGTTACCGACCCACCCCTTTTATTCTAAATAAAACCAAAAAGGAGTCAATGAAAATGGAGAGAAAATTTTTAATATATCTTGCTTTTTGCACGACAATACAAACCGTTTTCAGCATTTTAATACTATTAAAGAAATAGGGGAGTTTTTATGAGTAAGTGGATATTAAGATTTCTGTGCAATAGGAGCAATCCTAGGGGAGTTTTTTTGCAAATTGGTTTTCAACAATCCTTTTGAGGCAAGCGAAATCATAATCTCAACGTTTCAGCTTTTCGCAATATATGCCGTAATCGACTTTGTGAGAAACAAAAAGGAGAAAAACAATGCCTAAAGGTGGAGCAAGACCCGGCGCGGGGAGACCGAAAGGCTCTTTCAAGAGCGGTGTTCCGGGACGAAAGACACTTTTCAGAAGCTTTACAGTGTCGAGCTACCCGGAGGAATACGAGGAAATCAAGAGCAAGGCCGCTGAAGCCGGAAAGTCTGTCAGCCGCTTCCTGATAGACCTCGCACTCGGAAAATGAATAACTACCGCCCCGAAAGGGGCGGTTTATTGTTATTTACAGAAACTTGACTGCTTGACACATACACGCATTACGTGTATAATCGTCCTATGATAAGAAGTTTCAAGGATAGGGAAACAGAGAAAATCTACAATCAGAGATTTTCAAGGAAGCTTCCAGAGGACTTGCAGAAAACCGCTTTGCGAAAATTAATTATGATAGACAATGCGGCGGACCTGCAGGATTTGCGCGTTCCTCCATCGAATCGTTTGGAGGCTTTGGAAGGAGACCGCAAAGGGCAGCATTCTATCAGGATAAACAGCCAGTGGCGGATTTGTTTTGAATTCAAGCAAGGCTGTTTTTATAACGTTGAAATTGTCGATTATCATTGAGAGGTGAAACATGGAAAGATTTATAGAAACCCCGACAGTGGGCGAGATACTTGCAGAAGAATTCATGAAACCCTACGGGCTGTCCGCATACAAGGTTGCCAGATCAATCGGAGTGCCTGTTTCCCGCATACAGGACATACTGAAAGGCAGAAGAGCGATAACCGCGCAGACATCTATCCGACTTGGCAGGTTTTTCGGCGTGTCTGACGGCTATTTCCTGTCTATCCAGAAAGACATCGACGTACGGAATGAGAAAATATTAAATAAAACCGTCTTTGACAACATAAAACCATACGCTTTTTTATAAAAGGCAGCCTCGGGGGACGGTTTCATTTTTGAGTTTCTGTGTTATTCTCGCAATCTGCCGAAGAAAGCCTACACGTTCCCGAAATTTTTCTCACCAACCCCTAAAGCTTCCCGCGCCCCGTCTATCTGAAGCACACGTCTCAGGTTCTGCTCCGGCGTCAAGTGGTCGTATTCGGGGCGGTTTGAGGTGTGCCCCATAAGCAAGAGCCGCGCCATCTCCGGAAGCCGCCCGATGTATCGGGTGTTAAACGTGTGCCGAAAACAGTACTGGGTGCGGCCGTCAAGATTCACACCCGCTTTGCGGGACACAGACTTGAAATGTTTGTTTGCAACTTCCGGGTAAATGAACTGCTCCTTGCTTCTGTAAACATAACGGAAGAAATAAGGATCCGAGCCTTCCAGTGAAAGAACGTATTCCTTCAGTATTTCCTCGGTCTGCGGATTAAGGAAGCCGCTTTTGAACTTTTGCCCGCTTCTTGTGGTTTTTATTCGCTCCTTAACCTTGTGCGTGTGGAAATCAACAGATGATGTGGTAAAAACCCCGTGAAGCTCCGGATAATAAGACGAAAGGCGCAGGGCGGCAACTTCGCCAGGTCTCCAGCCCGTGTCCCGCAATATGCAAAAATACAATGCCCAGCGCAAGCCGCCCCAAAGCTCAGACAGCTGCGCCAAGCCGCACGGAAACAGCAAGGACAGCTCGCCGTCTGTGAATACGCCCCGCCCGCCGCCGTTAGCAGGAAGAGGCTGAACTTCCCTCGCTTCGTTATGCGACACATACCCTTGCCTCAAGGCTTCCTGCAAAACAATGCGGTAACACATCAGAACCTTGTTCTTAGTGTCATTCGCAAGCTGCTCACCCCGCCTGCGCTTGCTTTCAAGGTCTATCACTAAGTCTTCAATCATTACATCAGTCAATGAGTTAATCAGATAGTCGCCGTGCGCCGGCA
>CAMKPI010000043.1 GCA_946414625.1 uncultured Spirochaetaceae bacterium
CGCCAGATAAAGATGTACCCGGACGCGAAACTGCCGGGTCACCTATGCGCCGGAAAGCGAACCCCCCGGGACGGAGACTCGCCGGGACGCAAACCCGTCGGAACGCAGACACGCCGGGACGCGGACTCGCCGGGACAGAAACGCGCCAGATAAAGATGTACCCGGACACGAAACTGCCGGGTCACATATGCGCCGGGACAAGTATGCCCGGGACAACCCGCTGGAATCGTCGCTGCCGCAGAGACCGGGTTCGGATTACAAGATGAGAAAGACCTGCCGCTATAGACTGTGTCCCGACCTGCCGCAATAGCAAGCCCCACCGCGGAAAACCATGTCTTTATAAAGTCGCGCCAAAGTGCTATCATCGACGCAGTTTCATATCGGAGGCGCACATGGAATCACTCAGGGAACTCTACAGATACGGCTACGGACCGTCCAGCAGCCACACGATGGGACCGCGAAAAGCCGCCGAAGACTTCATTTCAGGGCATGGGGACGCAGATCGATATGTCTGCAAACTCTTCGGCTCCCTTGCCGCCACAGGAAAAGGGCATTTCACAGACAGCGCCATAGAAGCGGTGTTCAAAGGCAGGCGCATCGAGATCCAGTGGTTCCCGGATGTGGTGAAGGAGCGCCATCCCAACGCCCTGACGTTCACTGCGTACAACGCGTCGGGGGAAATCTCCGCAGAACAGACGTATTACTCCGTCGGTGGCGGCAAGATTGTCACGGAGGATGAGGATATCTCCCGGAAGAAGGAAGTCTACCCAGCCCTACTCTCGCACATGGGAAACATCCTGAAATACTGTACAAAGGAGGGTCTCCAGATCTGGGAAATTGCCGTGAAGTTCGAGGGCGAAGAGATCATGGACTACATGGAGAGAATCTGGGACATCATGGAGGATTCAGTCGAACGAGGGCTGATTGCCGAGGGGGTCCTGAAAGGAGGACTGAAGTTCGCCAGAAAAGCCTGCCAGTACCATACGAAGGCATACGACATGTCAGGCCCCTTGGGCTACACGGCAAAAGCGATAAGCTACTCCCTTGCGGTTGCGGAGGAAAACGCATCGGGCGGACTTGTGGTCACCGCGCCCACATGCGGGTCTTGCGGCGTACTTCCCGGAGTCCTGCACTACCTCCACAAGGTTTACAACATTCCAAGAGTGAAAATACTTCGCGCGCTGCTCACAGCCGGGATTGTCGGCAACATAATCAAGCACAACGGCTCAATCTCCGGCGCGGAGGTCGGCTGCCAGGGGGAGATCGGGTCTGCATGCGCAATGGCTTCCGCCGCGGCCACATACCTCCTGGGAGGTACAATCCACCAGATCGAATACGCTGCCGAGATGGGTTTGGAGCACCACCTGGGGCTCACATGCGACCCGATGATGGGGCTTGTGCAGATTCCATGCATCGAAAGGAACGCCCTCGCCACGATGCGCTCACTGAACCATGCCACGTTCGCGCTTCTTTCCGACGGAAGACACAGAGTATCGTTCGACGAGGTTATCCAAGTGATGATGCAGACAGGAGAAGCCCTGCCCTACATCTTCAAGGAAACAAGCCGAGGCGGGCTGGCGAGTATAAGCCAGGTTGGAAAATGACGCAAAGTCTTCCCGTGAGGCAAAGCAGGGTCGATTGCAACGTGTGGATCCAATTTCCCCACGGCTGGATATAGGATACAGAATGAAATGCGGCACAGCCGCATAGTATAGATATTTTTTACGGACGAAAACATGGAAAAAAACAACGGAGAACAAAAAAAAGAGCTTTCTCAGGAAGAGAAGATCTGCATGAAAATGGACGCCATCGGGCGTAAGATACTCATAATGAGCGGCAAGGGTGGAGTCGGAAAGACCACTGTCACAGTGAATCTTGCAAACGCTCTTGCCGCCCTGGGGCACACGGTCGGAGTGCTGGACACGGACATCCACGGCCCCAACATCGCAAAAATGTTCGGCCTTGAAGGACGATTTCTGGAAGAGGATCCAGAGACCTGTGAGATAATCCCTGTCACGACCGACAACGGAATCCGTCTTGTGAGCCTCTCTTTTGCTCTCCCGGATCCGTCCCAGGCGGTTGTGTTCAGAGGTCCGATGAAGCTTTCCGCGATAAAACAGTTCCTCGCCGATGTCAGATGGGGCTCTCTTGACTATCTTCTCATAGACAGCCCTCCTGGAACAGGTGACGAGCAATTGGCCGTATGCCAGAACATCCCCGCACTCACGGGAGCCATTGTCGTGACCACCCCGCAGAAGGTGGCAATCCTCGATTCAGCAAAAAGCATTTCTTTTGCCCGTGATGTAAGCGTTCCTGTAATCGGGCTTGTAGAGAACATGAGTTACCTTATCTGCCCGCACTGCGGCGAAAAACAGTACATTTTCGGACGCGACGGAGGCAAGAAGCTGTGCATCGAGACGGGAATTCCGCTCCTCGGCAGCATTCCCATGGAGACGGGTCTTGAAGAGGCAGAAGACAACGGAGAGAATTGGCTTTCAAAAGGAGACAGCGAATCTTCAGCCGTTTTCAGAGAAATTGCCGCATATATTCACTCTGCCATAAAACCCACATCCTCAAAAGACATAGGCTATGTGCCGAAAGGAGCAGGATGTTCGCCCTCGGCATGTTCAAGCTGCACGTCGGACTGTCCTTCCAGAAAGAACGGTTAATGTTCTCTTTTGTGATAAAAGAACAAGAATGATCACAGTCCTCAAACAGGCAAGGCACACATGAAAACAGTCGACGAGCAAACATTTCCTCTCTATTCTGCAAGTCTCGCTCCGGAAAAAGAGAGTCCTCTGTACTGGGAGACTCTCAGTACAGAGGACGTCTATACGGGGCCTATATTCAATGTGCAGAGCGTCAGGCGGCGCAGCACGGACGGAAGAGTCGGAAATTTCTCTGTCGTACACTCCGGAGAATGGACAAACGTGATTCCCGTCTTCACCGGAACGGACGGCAAGCGGTATTTCGTCATGGAAAAACAGTTCAGACACGGCAGCGGGAACATCACTGTGGAGTTTCCGGGCGGCATTGTGGAACCGGGCGAAGATCCGGCGGCAGCGGCAGCCCGGGAACTTGAAGAAGAGACGGGAATCCGGGCGACCCGCTTGAAAAAACTCGGAGAAGTCGTCCCTAACGCCGCGTTCATAAAAAGCCACGGCACGATTTTCCTGGCGGAAGACCTCACGCTATCTGGGCTCGTCAACCTGGATCCGAACGAACAGATAGATGTCGTCTCTGTCCCGGAAGACTATGCACTGAAAGAAATGGGCAGACAGCCGTTCAACCATGGAGCGCTCCTCATCGCGGCGTTCTTCTATCTGAGGCAAAGCGTGATTGAAGGAAAATAGGTAAAACGCTTTTTATCTCACGTGTGGTCTTCTGCAGTTTTAGACCTGCAGTTTTAGGCCTGCATTTTTAGCCCTCCCTACTGCTTCCAAAGCGCCTAGCCACACTTTTACAACAAAAGGGTATCCATCACGTCCGCCCTATCAGAGCCGCACACCGAAGACATGCCAAATGTCCGTGAGGGGGAACGGCGCGCAAACAGTTACAATCCCGCCGCCGACAGGATGCGGGAACGAGATTTTTCCAGCGTGCAGGGAAATTCCACCGTCCGGATTGGAACGTGCGGCTCCGTATTTCAAATCCCCCTTTATATGCACACCGGATGCGGCAAGCTGTGCACGAATTTGGTGGTGCCGGCCCGTGAGAAGGTGTATCTCATATAGAAAGAATCGCTCTGAACGCCCTGCGAGACACCATTCCAGAACCGCTTTCTTCGCTGCAGTTTCCGTTGACTTACCCATGAAAGCAGATCTTTTCAAAGCCGCGCTTTCAGCCGATTTCAAATCTTTGTAAGCAAACGATTTGTTCAGCTTCTCATTGCGGACAAGATAATGCTCCAGCCGGCCGCTCGCCTCTCCTGAAAGTCCCTGTAGCTCACCGTCCGTTATGGCATAATAAGTCTTGTCAACGTTTCCGTCCCTGAAAGAGCGGTTCATCCGCTCCAGAGCCTTTGACGTCTTACATAGGACCACACATCCGCTGGTTGGACGATCCAAGCGGTGCGGCAAACCTATAAATACATTCCCAGGCTTGTTGTATTTTCTCTTAATGTATGATTTTACACAATCAATCAAACAAACGTCACCCGTTTTGTCCGCCTGGACAATCTCACCCGGAAGCTTATTTATCACAATGAGATGGTTGTCCTCGTAAAGGATGCGTTCATCCAATGCTATATCCATTCTTTCACCTGAAGTCCGCTGCAACAGATCCTATGATACTCATCAGACTCTGTATTTCCGCGCAAAATCTGCAAAATCTGCAAAAAATCCGAGCAAAAAAGCAAACACAAAAATCGAAAGCGAAAACACCGGCGCCGAGGCTCAATCAAACAATCCCGGTTCGTTCTCGTCCTTGATGTCCATCCTCTCTTCCCCTGGCTCTCGGGCAGCCACCGAGCCTTCATTGCCACGTAAGCCTTGCTGCGCATCAGAGAGGCCTTCTTCAATCCCGCTGGGAACAGAGACGCCATCGCTGGAGGACCCTTCAGGAACAGCAGCAGGAGAGGCCTCGACGAGTCTCACAGGCTTTATCCTCATGCTGGAGACGGCATTCTTCGATAGTACAACCCCGCCAGCCTTGACGCCCTTGATCCTGTAGTCTGAAAAAAGATATGTCTTCTCCTTCACCCTCAATCCGGTTCCCTTGAAAGTTATCGTCAGCTCCGCGTTCGGATAAGTCGATATTTTCCTCATTGTGTTATCCTCTGGATCCGGCAAGATCTCATACGTCTTGTTCATTATGAACCCGCTTGCGAACCTGAAGCGCTTTATCATTGTGCGACGTGTGGACTTCTCCTGATAGATCGCCGTGAAAACCACGTTATCAAGGGAATCCTTGTCGGACAGCCCTATATAAGAGGCCTCCTTGCCGATGAAAGCCTTGTCCGAGACCGGTGCGCAGAAATATGTCCCGTTTTTCTGAATCACTATGATCTTGTCGAACTCGGACACACGACATATTGACTCTCCCGTCTTCACAGCAGTTCCGATATAGCCTGTACTGGAATCGTATCTGAGGTCTAGATCCCGCCGCGCCACCTCTTTGACACTTACAAGGTTGAAGTTTGCAATCTCCGTCTTGCGGTCGCGCTCGCTCTTTGCGTCCAAGGAGCCCTCGCTGCTTGACTTCAGCAAGTCGCTCTTGATTTCATTCAGGGTTTTCACCGAGTATTCAACCAGATGCGACAGGTTGTACTCTACCTGTTTCAAACCGGCATTAATCCCCTCGATCTCCTCTCGGTTCTTCTCGATATCAAAAAGAGATATGCGCCTGATGGGAATTTTGAGAAGCCGCTCTATGTCTTCAGCGGAAATCTCCCTCATGAGCTCCGCCTTGTACGGCTCAAACCCAGAGAGAATGGCCTGGTTCACCGTTTCTGCCGTTTTCTTTGTCTCGATCCGCTTGTAAATCCTCTCCTCGATGAAAATTCGTTCCAGAGTACGCGTATGCAGACGATCCAAAAGATGGCTTCTCTCAACCTCCAGCTCCGCCTTTGAAATCCGCAGAATGGAATCCGCATGGTATCGGACAATCTCGCTTACAGGCATGATATGCGGCAGTCCGTCCCGGATCACAAGACTGTTCACCGAGATCTTTTCCTGACAAAGTGTGTATGCGTAAAGCGAATCTACAAGGTCCTTCGTGTAGGTTCCTTTAGAAAGATAGATCTCGATATTCACGGTATCCGCAGTATAGTCGTTCACCTGGGAGACTTTGAGGCGTCCTTTCTTGGCGGCTGCGTTGATGCTTTCGATCATCTGCTCCGAATCAACTCCGAACGGAAGCTCTGTGATAACAATCTTCTTCGGGTTACTTGTATCCAGCCGCGCGCGAACCAATACGGATCCGAGACCGTCCTTGTAATCGGAGACATCCATAACGCCGCCGCCAGGAAAATCCGGGAAAAGCTCATACTTCTCCCCTTTCAGAGCGGAAATCTGGGCGTCTATCACCTCCAAAGCGTTGTGAGGAAGGATTTTGGTGCTCATTCCAACCGCAATGCCTTCAGTTCCCTGAATCAGCACCACGGGGATTTTGGCTGGGAAGACCACCGGCTCCTTTGCCCTGCCGTCGTACGACTCGACATATTCCGTTATCTCCGGGTTATACAGCACCTTTTTCGTAAAAGGTAGGAGACGACACTCTATGTACCTTGCGGCTGCAGCCCTGTCTCCGGTCATAAAATTGCCGTAGTTGCCTTGTTTCTCAATGAACAGGTTGCAGTTGGCAAGATTCACCAGCGCCCCTTCAATCGAGGCGTCCCCGTGGGGGTGATAATGCATCGCGCTTCCCACAACGTTGGCGACTTTATGGAAACGACCGTCGTCCATCTCGATCAGGGTATGGAGAATCCTCCTCTGCACGGGCTTCAGTCCGTCGGCTAAGTCCGGTATAGCACGATCCTTGATTACATATGATGCGTATTCTATGAAATTCTGTTTATATAAGTCTTTTGCGTAAGCCATGTTATAATACTTGACACCATGATCCGGCAAAGCAAGCCCGAAGGGGCATTTCCTATTTCAGGCATTGCCAGGATAAATTTTCCTTTATGTTAGAATAGTACAGTTTTCAGTTACAAAATGCAATATAGTCTTAATAATGACATTGGGGCAAAATTTGTGTAGAATAAGGTCATGAAGTGCCCAAACTGCAATGAAGACAACGACAAAGTGATTGAGACGAGACTCTCCGAAAGCGGCGAAGTGATACGGCGCCGTAGAGAGTGCCTGTCTTGTGGATATCGATTCACCAGCTATGAAAGGATAGAAGAGCGTCCCATCATGGTCATTAAAAAGAACGGCTCAAAACAGACCTTCAGCAGCGACAAAATACGACACAGCATCATTCATTGCACTGACAAGAGATATATTTCAGACGAGGCGGTGGACAGCCTGGTTTCGGCCGTTGAACGCGAGGTTCGCTCAAAATCCGGACTGAAGTACGAAATATCAAGCAACGAGATCGGAGAGATCATTCTCCGCGAGCTTTACAAGACGGATCCCATCTCATACGTGCGCTTTGCCTCTGTTTACCGCTCTTTCAGCAACGTTGAACAGTTCATAGAAGAAATAAACAGACTGAGGAGCTAGAAACCAGTATAAGTACAGCCGTTTATCATATACATGATAAATTTCAGCTTTTACAGATTTCGAACGGGAATGATTCCCGTTCTTTTTTTTTGCAAATAATTTGCGGATGGTATAAAAAACGGGCGGCGGGTATAAAAACGGGCGGCGGGTATAAAAAACGGGCGGCGGGTATAAAAACGGGCGGCAGGTATAAAAACGGGCGGCGGGTATACGAATACCCGCCGCCCTGGAATTTTAGAAGAATCTACACAAAAGATTCAGTGATCACCGTTCGACCTACTCCGTGTAGCCCCACTTTGCATAAAGCGTAGCGACACCATCCTGGCATATCCACTTACCCGAAGAATCGGTGAGTCCATCGACAGATGCCTTGAACTTACCTTCGGAGTCGATAACCTGCGTTCCTGCACCATCAGCTTCAGTATAGAAGCCTTCAAGAACAGCAGTAAGATTCTCAACCCGGTCAGGCTGCTTCACAACAGTACCTGTATCGGAATTGTAAGTCCAGGTTTTGATCATCTTCGTCACGGACATCCTCGCAGCGCTCTGCAGTTCAGCAAAACTCGCGCTCGTGATGGAGGTCTGTCCATAGCTCAACTCTCCCGCATTCGATGACACCTCGGCAAGATATGTTATCTGATTCGTGGTGGTCGTCCGCGTGGAAGAATTATAGGAAGTGTCGGATGTCACAACCGAGTATGCAAACATATACGTCACATCGGTGGCACCATAGACCGCAAAGTCAGTATTGGTTACCCACATCGTGTAAAGCGTGATGTCGTTCGGCGTAGTATACTGCCCGCGAGCATTGGTAATACCGTTAGCCGCGCTCTTCCAAAGGACGTTGCTGCCTGTGGTAAGCACAATGTTCGTACTGGTTGTATCGATGTTGCACATGGTTGTGTAGTAGCCAAGGAGATTCGCATAAGCCTGGGTTGGAGCGGTGAAGCTCGTCACTGTTGTATCGTCGAACACAACGGTCGCTGTCACATCGTCAGCGGCTGAAACATATTCCACACTGTCGATCGTCATGGGAATCGTCTTTATCGTGATGGTATATGTGTTCGGCACCCACTTCGCGTAAAGCGAGACCTCAGCATCCGATTTTGTCGTGAGGTTGCTGAACGACGTCTTCGTTGTATACAGCGTTCCGAGATTATCGCTGTCAGTGGTCCAACCTGCCAATCTGTAACCCGGACGACTCATGCCAACAGCGGAGTCTGTAGCATCCAGCGGGAGGTATTCCGTGTCATAAAGGAAAGTCCTGCTGTCAGCAACGTCGCTCCCAGAGACTTCAGTCGTGGCATTTGTCGGGGATGAGGTATTTCCGTAGTACTTCACAGTATAGGAATTCGGAGCCCATAGTGCGTAGAGCGTCACCGTTTCGTTTGACGCAGTCGTCAAGTTATGCACAGATTCAGCGTTTGTAAAGGTTGTGTTCCCACCGGCGGATGTGTCCGTCTTCGTTGTGCTCCAACCGTACTGAGTATAACCCTCCATAGTGAATCCGCCCTTGTCCGGAAGAGCCTTGTTCACATCGAACTCGTGACCGGACTGGGTTTCGACGCTTCCCGAGACAACGTTTTCACCGTTTCCGTACAGACCATTTGAACCAGGCACAGTGTTGCCATCAAAAGCCACCGAGTATTTATGCGCCGTCCAATGTGCGTAGAAGGAGAGGTCTCCCCATGTGTTCTCCGGAATCGAATAGTTCAACTCGGTTGTGTCATCGTGACTTACAGTCGTGCCGCTTGTCCAACCAGAGAAGTCGTAGCCGTCGCGTGTGATGTTCGTGGCACTTTTCAAGATGAATGTGCTGCTTGTAAAGTCATATGACTTGTACATGTCCGTCGGTGTGACAACGGTGTCGTCCACAGTGGTGTCGGATACCGCCGCTTTATTCACTCCCTTTCCGTACTTCAGATAAGCATTCATATCATAGGAAATGCTGTAAGGCACCGGAACAAAATAGGCGTAAATCGTCAATGCCTCGTGGGTGCGAGGATCGATAACGGAAAGGTCATGAGCTTCTGTCCACTCCGTGTAAGTCGTCCAACCTACAAAATCAAAACGAGGCTTCACTGGTTCCAAAAGCGTCTTCGCTTGTGTATAGGTCGTTCGAATATACTCGGGGAGGGTCGTGAACGACGTTAATGATCCGGCAGTCCAATAAGTAGCGGAAGTATATACTTCATCAAGATCATCGAACAGGTGGTCATAGTGCTCGATCTTCCGGAACCCCATGCTCCCTTGCACCTTTGTGTCAAAATTCGAGAACACGCTCAGCGCACGAGTGCTTCCATAGTGCACACCTTCGTATACAAAGTAGAAGTTCATCGTGTAGTTTCCTGCCGGAACGGTCTTCTGCCAGAATCCGTCCTCGAGGTCGGCAGATGTAATGCTGGTAGTATCCGTTTCATCTGATGTCGTGAGACGATAATTGATCCAGACGTTCTCATCACCCGCTTTCAGATCACTCGGTGATACGTACGCCTCGATTTCGTCCAACAGCTTGAAGGAAATATTGTCGAGGTCAATGAGAATCTTACCGTCTCCGGCGTCCTGAACAGGGGCTACAGGGATCTTCACCTCGTTAGTCAGAGGCTTGTCGCCGGTGCTCGTGGAAGCAGCGAGGTTCACAGCGTAGTCCGGGCTTCTGTAGAGCAAGGTGGTATATTCCTCGTCCTCATATGCATAAAGTGTAAAATGCCAATCCTTGTCTGTGCCGGAAGATGGCGCAAAGCCGTAGACAGTCCAGTCGAGACCCGGCTCGTCGGTGAGCGTTGTCTCGTCTGCCGCAGTACCGGGAACGCCGGAATTAGACCCGTCCATATAGTAAGCGGTATATCTCCAGTAAAGCGCGTCAACACTGTAATCCGTATATGAAACGACAACTGCAGTCAAAGCCTTGGAAGAGTCTGTGGAAGCGAGGCTGTCAGTGCCAAAACGCACGTTCACCAATTCCTCTGGCGACCAAACACGGTTTTGGATGGAACTGCCGGAAGCAGCACCGTTTGCCGCGCCGGACTCACCTCCCTGGGCGGCGGCATTCGCCGCCGCCTCAGCAGCCGATGAGCTGTCCGAACAGGAGGCAAGGAGCAAAGGCAGAAGAAGTATCGCAACTGCAAAAATCCTGATAAATTTCTTCATGTTTCAAATCCCTCCGCCTTTATTCTTCTTCCCACACAGGGCAGATCGTAAGAGTATCAGTTCCTTCGTACATCCAAACACCATTTGCATCTGTATATACAACGGAATCAATCGTTACTCCCGCAATCAGAGAGCCGTCTTCTTCAGCGATATTCACATCGCTGCCTTCAATGACATATCCGGTAAGAGAATAGCCATCCATTGCTGTAACCGTACCCTCAGGGAACTCCAGGCTTGTGCTGCTGGAATAAGTCAAGACAACGTACACGGCACTCGGGGCATTCTCGTAGGTGTCATCAACCGAGAAGTCGATATTCACAATCGCAGACCTGATCGCTGACGGATTCGCCTTGGGCTGGTTATTCCTCATGAACCTGACCTTGATTGTAGTGTCGGTTGTAAGTACGTTTCCAGCCGGGAAGCTCTCTTCCTGCCATGAGACGAACGAATACGCGT
>CAMKPI010000044.1 GCA_946414625.1 uncultured Spirochaetaceae bacterium
CGGTGCGCGATTGCCGCTTCGTAAAGTCAAGTATATAGCCATATACGAGTATTGTGATATACGGGGAAATACACTGACGGAATTCGTTTCATGAAGCAAAACATTTAAAGCATTTTTGGGAAAATTTCCCACCAGGAAAGAATAAACCCAGAGGTAGGGCCTGCATGCCGCCAGGAATGCTTTTTTCTGTCTGAAGTTCAAGACAGCACAGACCGTTTAGGACTATACGCAATATTTAGGGCACATTTAGTGGGACGCATCATAAATAACACTATATAGTTAAGTAATTTTTGTAACTGATTAAAAATAAAGTAGCATAAAAATTAAGTTGTAGCTGTTAAGGATTGGGAAAAAAAAGAACAAAAATAGAGAAAAAAACCTCAAAAGTTGTGTTGAAAAGTGGGGAAGAGTGGGAGAAAATGTAATCACGCGGAAAAACCAATCAAAACCGGATGAAAACGGCTGAGAGTGGTCGAACCGTAAAAATGAAATGTGCTGCTCCTTCGCTTCCTCCCAAAACAAAAACAAAGAAAGAGTAACACGATTTCAGGGGCTTTGCAATGACAGGCGAGTGGCGGAACACAATCGACGACAAAGGGCGCCTCACGATACCGCCCAAGCTAAGGGATGAGATTGGCTCGGAAACGAAGCTTTACCTCACCCGTTCCGCCAACCGTTCTGTCTGGCTTATGGGCGAGTCTGTATTCAACGATATGAAACGTCTTGTGAACAAAGGACCTATGGCCGCGTTCGACAAGAAGATTTCGATACTGAAAAAATTCATCATAGACCCTGCCAAGGAGGTTGAGCTGGACAAGGCAGGAAGAATTGCAATACAGGACAGCTTCAGAAACTACGCGGAAATCGAGTTGAAGAAGGAATGCGTGATCCTGGGTTCGGAAGACAGGATTGAGATTTGCGGAGCGGAGGCTTACGACAGGTTGCTTTTGGAGAACATGGATTCAATCTCAGAGATTGCGAGCGACTTGTTCCCTTTTCGGTCAGACAACGCGGACTAAGGAAATATGGACTTTGTTCACTATTCGGTAATGAAGAACGAGGTGTTGTCCTTTCTCGTTCCGAAAAGCGAGGACGCGCTTCTCGTGGACTGCACATTGGGGGAGGGCGGACACAGCGAGGCGTTCCTCCAAAAATATCCGTCCCTCAGAGTGATCGGGATAGACCGGGATAGGTCGATACAGGAAAAGGCTCGTTCGAGGCTTTCCGGTTTCGGCGCCCGATTCCAGGCGGTGAACGCATGGTTCAACGATTTCTGGGACTCTTACAACGGAGAGGACGCGGATCTTGTGCTGTTCGATTTGGGCATCAGCATGTTCCATTTTGTGGAGTCCGGCAGGGGATTCAGCCTCAGAAACTCTGAAAAACTCGACATGCGGCTTGATTTGGATGCTCCTGTTTCGGCAATGGACATTGTGAACCGCTACGACGAGAAGTCGCTTGCGGATGTGATATACAACTACGGAGAAGAGAGGTATTCAAGAAGGATTGCCGCCGCAATCTGCGACATGCGCAAGACAGGACGGATAGAAACCACGAAAGATCTTGCCGACATTGTTTTCAGGGCAGTTCCGAAAGAATACCGATATAAAAGGATCCATCCTGCCACAAAGACATTTCAGGCGCTTCGGATCGAGGTGAACAAAGAGCTCACCCGCATCGAGCCAGCTCTGGAAGGAGCAATGAAGCACTTAAAGCGCGGCGGACGGATTGCGGTGATAACATTCCATTCGCTGGAGGACAGGATTGTGAAATGGTTCTTCAGACAGAGAACGGAGACTTTGGAGATTCTGACAAAAAAGCCCGTCATTCCGACGGAAGAGGAATGCGAGACCAACAGTGCCTCACGGAGCGCAAAACTCCGCGTGGTGGAAAAAAGATAGGAATTTGGGTGTGCCGGCAGGCAGCAAGGAGGGAAGGATTATGAAAACAAAAAGAAACGAGCTATCCGCGCAGATTAACCTGGTGTTCATATTGACGGCGGTATTTATCGCACTCTGCCTGTTCCTGCCGGTGTGGCAGGGCACAGCAAGCGAGGATCTCTCCGTATCGCTTGCCCGGGAAGAGAAGAAACTCGACACATTGCAGGACCAAAGAGCGGTTCTTCTCGCTTCGATTGAGCGCGAGCTCTCGCCTGAAGAAATTATGCAGAGGGCAAAGTCGATGAATCTCACTTTTGCCCAGATACGTGCAGAGAGACCTGATGTGCTGGCGAGCAATATTCTCTGACGAGGTATTCCACCCTTGCAGAAGGGGCATGATTTGCACATAGTCACATAATCTGCGGCATGCTAGCCGGTGTCACTCACCCACTAGCGGCGGCATGATTTGCACATAGTCACATAATCTGCGGTCAAACGATATTCAGGAGGACATCTTCCTGAATATTTTTTACACGTCACATTTCGCGCGGGGAGTCTTAGGTGGATAGTTTTTTTCTGGAAGACAATGAAGGAATGAGAAATGACTCTATGGACGCCTTAAGGCAGGGAAATGGATCCATGCCGCGCCGCGCCGCATTCCCAGGATTCGACAACGGGACAATGAACTCGTGGCTCTTTCTCGCCTCAGGCGCTATAGTCTGCATCTTTGCCCTTGCATCGCTTTACTCAACTGCGCAATTCACCTACGGTGGACGATCTGCTGCATACAGAATTGTCTTGCGGCAGGTTCTATACATTGTCATAGGCTTGGCTCTCTCGTCGACCTCCGGAATCCTGGAGAAAAAAGCAGGAAGAATTGTAATTGGAATTCTGCAGATCCTCTTCAGCGCGCTTTGCGCTGTTTCCATGTTTGAGCGATTCTACTTTATAACCACGGATACTTTCCGGCTTGCATTGAACACAGTTTGGGTACTATATCTCTCCGCATACTTCTCCAAAAGAGAAGCGACTCAGGTATCCGGAAGCATAATTATACCCTCAGCCTTTGCAGTGTTGATATCCGTGTGTCTTGCTTCAAGAAGCGGGATTTCCTCCGCATTGTTCTTTGTAGCGCTAACCCTCGTCTTCTTTACAACAAACGCGAGATCCCCAGTCAAGGTACTTCTTGCAACAATACTTGTAATTGTCCCAGTGTGCATGGTTTTTCTTTCTGACGGAAAGGCAATTACAGCAGTATCCGGCTTTGTTTCAGACAACGGGAGAGCATACAGATCCGTATGGAGCCGTAGCGGATTTCTCGGCAGCGGATTCGGAAAAAACAATTCGTTAAGTTTTCAGGGGACGGAAGCCGCGTACGCGTGGTCTCCCTCGCAGGGACAAGACGCATCTCTCGGTTTTGCTTCCTCCCGGGCGGTTCAGGCGGCACATTTGGAAGACGCATTGGTTTCTATGCCAAATGAGAGGGTCTCTCTGTCCGATTCCGGTATCAATGACCGGGAAGCGATGATAAAGGAAAACGCTTTCCTTGTTTTTGTCGCGAGAACCGGCTTTATCGGAGTCTCCCTTTTCTTTATCTTTTATGGGATGTTAGTCTATGCAGCTCTCAGATCGGCGAACCACCTAAAGGCGGAAAACAGTTTCGCATCCCTTGTGGGCATAGGCATGGTGTTCATTCTTTTTATGAGGTTCCTTGCCAACGTCTTACACTGCATGGGTTTTGTCGCAGATTTCGGAATAGGGATGCCGTTCTTCTCGTTTTCGGCGAGCACAGTATTGCTCAGTTTCCAGTGCGCCATGATCTACAGATTTGCAAAAGCCGCCCGGAAGGGGGCAGCCTCCTCTTGGGATGCTTCTTCTACCGGATCCTTGCAGAACTATGACTACGGAGATTTTTGATGAAACAAAAATTTGCCAGGATTGTACTGATTCTCTGTGTCACTGTATTCGTTGCCGTGGGAATATTCCTGGCTCTGAGGTACCTTTCGTTTTTCGATATTAAAAGCATAGAAGTAGGTTTTACTGGTCCCGTGAAGGAACTCGACTCCAGGTTCTCGAGGATTATTTCCCCATACAAGGGTGTGAACCTCTTCTCTGCCGATCTGGGACGACTGAAGGAGCTTTTATCCAGCTGCGAAGGCGTGCGGGAGGTTGAAATCAAAAGGTTCTTTCCGTCCCGGCTGATAATCACGATACGCTTCATGAGGCCTGCGGCAAGAGTATTTGTAACCGGTCAGAATGGAGATTCTTATTTCTTTGCAGACGAAGACAGTCTTTCTCCCATCTCAGAGGATACATGGAAGCTTTTTGCCGAGGTTCTGCCACTGGAAGTGGAGGAGAAATATGCTGATTACATATCGAAATGGTCCGTTGACAACGGATTCGTACAGATGTGCGTTCTGACACGCTCCCTCACGGGTAACTCCTTGATTACAGGAGCAAAATACTATAATAATGTAAGCGGTGACTTCGGTTCGCTGACGCTTGAAATGCCGGATGTTGAATCCGTTCTTCACGTGAAAGAGGCGGTGACTCCTGAGCGTCTCTCCGAAGCGATCGAATACATATCACGGGAGCAAGGACGAGCAGGGGAGCATCTTTCATCCAACGGTCCGGCACAGTACAACCTATATGCAGGAACGCTTGTGAAGCATGACTAGATGCGTCTGAGGCGCGGCGGTATATGCTTACAGATGGTCTTCGACATGGGTTTGCGGCAGCCATTGCGTACAGTTCTCCGTTTGGGCGTGAATCCTGTATCTGTACATGACGGTCTGCGTTCTGCGCAACGCCCGCCTGCGCAACGCCCGCCTGCGGCGACGCAAGACTATGGAGACGCGAGGCTATGGAGACGCAGCGCTACGGCGCACGAATCGCGCACTCGCCTAAAAGCGCCGAGGCTCTGCCTGTTGTAGCCCTGTGGGTAAATCCATAGGCGGCTACAATACGCATCCCCTGGAAACGATTATTTAAGGTACGACATGAGCACTGATAAAGTTATAATGGGATTGGACATAGGCTCCGCTTCAGTGAAAGCGGCAATAGGAACGCTGTCTTCTGACGGCACTCTCACAGTGGAGAGCCTGTGTGAACGCGAATCCTCCGGCATGTACAACGGTTCGGTTGTCAATGCCGAAAGTGTGTTCAAAACTATAAAATCCGTGATATCGGAAGCGGAGCTGCAATCGGGACTTCAGGCAGGAAGCGTCAGCGTCGGAGTCGGAGGCAACGGCGTGACTTGTCGCCAGGGCGAGGGCGTCACCGGAATAGGGGCGCGAGGGCAGGAGATTACCCGCGCTGACATATACAAGAGCCTGGAGATAGCCCGAACGCTCAGCCTCGAGCCTGACAGCAGCATAATCCACACGCTGGTGCAGGACTTCACTGTTGACGGCAGGAGGGGGATAAAGGATCCGCTCGATATGACAGGTCACAGGCTGGAAAGCCGCGCCCTCATCGTCACAGCCTCCACAAACAACTGCGGGAACCTCAGGAAGGTGGTGGAAAAAGCAGGAATCGGGAACGTGCATATATGCAGCTCGATCCTCTCCGATGCGGAAAGCGTCCTTTCGATTGACGACAAGGAGATGGGAACGCTGCTTGTAAACATCGGCGCGGACACGACGGATCTTATCGCATACATCAAGGGATCCCCGGTATACATCGGCGCGGTGAATTTCGGCGGAAGGGCGGTAACGAACGACATCGTGTCAATAACCAGCAAGCCGAAACAAGTTATCGAGGAATTGAAATGCCAGCATGGAAGCTGCTACTCCCCCGGGATTGATCCGAAGGAGAAGATAATCATCCCCAAAGTTTCCGGAACCGCCGCCATAGAACTGCCCAGAGTGGAATTTGCAAAGATGATTGAGGCGCGGATGGCTGAGATTTTCATGATGCTTGAGGTAAACAAGAGGAACAGCGGAATCGGCGGACCGTTCGGCGGAGGTGTTGTACTCACTGGCGGCGGAGCTCTTTTGTCTGGTACAACAAACCTTGCGTCTGAGATTTTCGGCCTTCAGGCAAGAATAGGTTTCCCAGAGATGATAAAGGGGCTGGACAGGCTTTACATAGGTCCCGAGTATACCACTGTTCTCGGACTACTGAAAATGGAGGCAAAGAAAGGCGCGCTGCCGAAAGGAAGGACGGAATCTTCAAGATCCTCGCAGCGTCAGGACGGCGGTTTATTGCATAAGATAGGAAATTTTTTCAAAACAGTGGTTTGAAACAGTACATCAAGTTAAAAAAAAGAAGTATACTGTGCACTATAGAGATATAGAATAGAGGGGAATTGCCTTATGGATTTTGGAATGATAGAGGATTTGCTCCACGACGAGCAGACCCCGCCCACTGACATAAAGGTTTTCGGTGTCGGCGGCGGCGGCGGAAACGCCATTAACCGCATGATTGAGAGCGGCTTAAAGAAAGTCGTGTTCGTTGCACTGAACACGGATATCCAGGCCTTGCAGAGATCCAAGGCCGAAATTCGTCTGCCCATAGGAAAGGAGACAACCGGCGGTCTCGGAGCCGGAGGAAAGCCTGAAATCGGTCAGAAATCTGCCGAGGAGAG
Organism: uncultured Spirochaetaceae bacterium; assembly: GCA_946414625.1. Taxonomy (GTDB): domain Bacteria; phylum Spirochaetota; class Spirochaetia; order Sphaerochaetales; family Sphaerochaetaceae; genus CAMKAB01. Next base: position 6,469 of record CAMKPI010000044.1, read on the forward strand.
CAAAGAGGAGATACGCAGGCTTCTTAAGGGCACAGACATGGTGTTCATCACCGCAGGAATGGGAGGAGGAACCGGAACCGGCGCCGCACCTGTGGTTGCAGAGATTGCGAAGTCTGAGGGGATCCTCACAATCGCTGTTGTTACCACTCCCTTCAGCTTCGAGGGTCCAAAGAAGATGAAGCTCGCGAAAGACGGCATCGACAAACTTCGCAAGAATGTCGACACGCTGATCCTCATCCCTAACCAGTACCTTATCAAGGTTGCAGAAGCAACCATGCCGAACATGCCAATACGCCAGGCGTTCCTTATGGCTGATGATGTACTGAGGCAAGGCGTGCAGGGCATCTCCGAGCTCATCACGGAACCGGGCGAGATAAACATCGACTTTGCAGACGTGAGTACCGTGATGCGTGGCAAGGGCGACGCTATCATGGGCATAGGTATCGGAGAAGGTCCGAACAGGGCTGTTGATGCCGCCAGGCAGGCTATCAACAATCCGCTTCTCGAGAACGAGAAAATCGACGGAGCGAAGAACATTCTTGTGAATATCACAGGCGGAGACTTGTCTCTTAACGAGTTCCGCGATGTGAACGAGATGATCCAGAGCTACTGCGATCCGGATGCGCTTCTCATTGTCGGTATGGCATACAACCAGGATCTCGGAGACAAGGTGAAAGTCACGGTGATTGCCACCGGAGTGAACCACCAGGCTCCGGAGACGTCTTATTCCGGCGCCCCGTTCAGCATGAACCGGCATTTCGCAGACCAGCAGGGTAGCGCCGGCAACGCTTATTCCTCGTCGTATGAACCCCGGGAGTCCTCTTATGAAGGAGCGTCTCAGAAAGAACGAATTCAGGCTGAGGTTGTGAACGACTCAAACGTGGAAGGAGCGATTCAGAAGAACCGCTGGCAGGATCTTTACCAGAAAGTGAGCAACCTGAGGAATTCGCACGGAGATAACGGCTCTGGAGACCCGTCGACACCGGCTGCGTTCAGATACAACAACGACATGTAGGTTCGGCGCGGGCGTGTAAGAGTCTTTCTTTTAATTTTGGTTTCAGATTTTTAGATTTTGTACGATCCGCCGCGCTCCGCGCGGCGGATTTTATAGACAACGCAATCCGGAAATCAGGAAAACCTTACACACCATTATTCCACCCCGCATACTCTGAAAACCTACTTGAACAATATTCAAACAAAAACGGAGAGATTTCATTCTCCGCGGCGCCTCAAACGGAAAAACCCTGATGACTCGCCTCCGAAAAAGATTTACAATCATTCCATGGAAAGAATCTTCACACTGAAACACCAGGACAGAAACGGCAAGGCTCGCACAGGCGTTCTCTCGCTCCCGCACGGAGAGGTTGACACTCCTGTCTTCATGCCTGTTGGGACCGCCGGAACCGTCAAGGCAATGTACCACAAAACGGTTGCGGACATCGGATACAACCTGATTCTCGGAAATACATATCATTTATACCTCCGTCCAGGCACTGATGTCCTATCCTTGTTCGATGGACTGCACGCTTTTTCCAACTGGGGACGGAACATACTCACAGACAGCGGAGGCTTCCAGATATTCTCCTTGTCGAAGCTAAGAAAGATCTACGAAGACGGTATAAAATTCCAAAGCCACATTGACGGCTCCCGTCACGTATTCACGCCCGAAAAAGTTGTGGACATCCAACAATGCATCGGAAGCGACATAGCAATGTGTCTTGATATATGCAGTGCTCCGGGTATAGACAAAAAAAAGACGATGAAGGCGATGGATCTGACCCATGCATGGGCAGAGAGATGTATAAACCGACGCGACTCATTGCTGGAGGAGACAGGAAGAGCGTTCAGGGGAAATCTTTTTGGAATCTGCCAAGGTGGTTTTTATGAAGATCTCCGCATCCAAAGCGCAAAGACCATAAGTCAGATGGATTTTCCAGGCATTGCCATCGGAGGCCTCTCGGTTGGCGAGTCCAAGGAGGAATTCAAACATTTCCTTGCCGTGGCGGCTGATGCATGCACCCATGAGAAGCCGCGTTATGTGATGGGAATCGGTACGGTGGACTACATCCTGGAGGCTGTTGAAAACGGAATCGATATGTTTGACTGCGTTCTAGCAACCCGCGAGGCGCGCCACGGCACTGTTTTCACGGACGACGGGATGCTGAACCTGTCGCGCGCGTTCAACGAAAAGAACTCCGGACCGATTTCCGAAGGCTGCACCTGCACCGCATGCACCCACTATTCCCGCGCATACATGCGCCACATGTTCAAAGCAGGGGAGATATACGGCGCGATGCTGGCAAGCGAACACAACCTGACATACCTCTACAATTTCATGTTGAGAATTCGGCAATCTATTGAAGAGGACAGGTTCGAAAGCTTTAAGAATGAATACATGGCTCGCTTCTACGCAAACGGCGGGCTTTGCAAGAATTGAACTGTCATGGATTGTGCGGTCATCCTGATGGCGCATTTCCCGATTATCGGGAATCTATGCAAGCAGTGAGCTGTTGTGGATTGTGCGGCCAATCCTGATGGGGCATTTCCCGTATATCGGGCGTCTATGCAAAAAGTGAACCAGCGCGAATTGGCATAGCGGGCTCAAACAATTTACAGCAAAAAATTTACAGCAATTATTTTACAGCAGATAATTCGAGGCAATACAATGAAATATGAAGACAATCCAATAGTTGGATACCTGCATAACGACAAAGCGGTGCCGATTGATTTATACGGATATGTTGAGAGCAACAATCTTTTCAACAGAAAATATTTCCGACCGATCCGTCTTTTCGATCCCATTGGGAGAAGAATTTACCGTCACAGCCTCACATTTCTGTTTTGCTATGCTTGCAGCCTCGCTGTGCCGTACCGCCAGATACGAGTTGAGCATTCCCTCGGAGACGGACTGTTCTTCAATTTCAGCGACGGAATGCCGATATCAGAGGACGAGATTCTGAAAATCCGTTCCACTATGAAGGATTTGGTTTCCCGTGCTTTGCCTATCAGTTACAAGATGATGTCTTATCCGGACGTAGTAGAGGTGATGAAAAGACAGGGCATGGAATCAACCGCGCGGCTCATAGAATGCGGCAACATGTCCGAAGTTGGCACATACCGTATCGAGGACTATTACGACGTGGCGTATGAGCCCATCGTGAACAACTCTTCCGTTTTGTCGATGTATGAAATAATGCCATATACATCGTCTGGAATCCTTCTGAGGTACCCTGTATCAAAAAACATCATGGAAATCGGAGAATTTTCGGATAATCCAGCCTTGTTCAAAGTCTTCCGGGAATCCAGAAAATGGGCAGGTCTTCTTGGGGTTCTTTCCGTTGCCGACTTGAACAAGGTTGTTTTCGAGGAGAAAACCGCAACTTACATTCGGCAGAGCGAAGCTCTTGCCAGAATGAAGCTCTTTACAATTGCACAGGACATAGTTGAACATGGAAAATCCTCGGTGTTTGTCGCGGGTCCTTCATCGTCCGGCAAAACCACTTTTTCTATAAAGCTATCTGAACTGCTTACTCTGATGGGTTGCCGCGTGATACAGATATCACTTGACAACTACTACAAACCTCGGGTTGACATTCCCAGGGATGAGCGCGGACAGATCGACTACGAGTGTTTAGATGCCCTGCGTCTGGATTTGTTCCACAGCGACATGCGTTCGTTCTACAACGGAGAGGAGGTCGCCCTCCCCATATGGGATTTCGAAAAGCAGGAGCGTCGCTCATCCAAGCCTGTCTCTTTGGACAACAAAACCGTTTTCGTCATTGAGGGCATCCATGCTCTGAATCCGGAATTAAACGGTGTTGTTCCGCCTGAATCAATCTATAGGATCTACGTGTCAGCACTAACACAGCTGAACCTCGACGATCACAACCGGATTTCCACAACTGACAACCGCATCCTGCGCAGAATCCTCCGCGACAACCGCACCAGAGGGTTTGCAGCAGTGAGAACACTTGAGATGTGGGAAAGCGTTGAAAGAGGGGAGCAGAGGTGGATTTTCCCATACCAGAACCTTACCGATGTAAATTATAACAGCGCGTCGGACTACGAGCTATCAGTCCTCAAGCCTCTTGTGACACCATTGTTAAAGGCAATAAAACCATGCACCGGTGTGTCATATTCAATGGCCAGGCGTCTTTTGGACTTTATCGAGAACTTCTACCCAATCGACAGCAGCCTTGTGCCTACGGACGCGATTCTCCGCGAATTCATAGGCGGCAGTGACTACGGTGCGGTGTAAGAATACCGGTTTGATAACAATCGATCCCGGGCTGAGCGACTGC
>CAMKPI010000045.1 GCA_946414625.1 uncultured Spirochaetaceae bacterium
AAACGAGCCATGCATATACAAACCAGAAACATAACGGCCAGTAAACGTTTTCAGACATAAAAGTCATAGTGATGAATGTTTCCGGCCAGATTATCAGGAAAAAACAAAACACCAGTGTCTTTTTTAGGTCCAATCCAATTATTTTGCATATCAACCACCCGGGGAACACGGAACTCATCATCATAAGACTATTCAACAAGTTGATTGCCTGAATTCTTCGAAAAACGTTTTCTATGGCAAACAAAGGAGACAGCAGCAAGGAATAGAATATTTTTTGAAATCCGTATTCAATCCCCCTAATTTGGAAACCATTCCCCTTATATATGTTTTCCGCTATATAAAAATAACGAAGTTCATCAGCATACGTTTCCATGCGCTTGACAAAGAGACCAAAGACGAAATGCAGCACCACCCCAAACGCAAAAATCATTAAAACCAAAAGAAATTCCGTCTTTTTGGACATATTCTTGGACATATCACCCCTCATAGTTCTCCTCAAGTCCCTTTCTTGCATTCAATTCATTTTCCACCCTATACAACTCGATCTCGAAATCCTGCCGGTTTTTCGAATAAATGGTTTTCAAAATCATCCCGCTGAAAAAGGATTGAATCGCAGCCATAAGGACAAAGCAGCACACAATCAAAGTCGGGAAACGCTCAACCTTACCGGTTTTGGTCCAATCGAGAAAAACCGGCAGGAAAAAAGACAGTGACAATACCGCGAGGATTATACTCAATATCCCGAAGAACTGTCCCGGACGATATGTCCTGAACAGCCGCAGCATGGTGCGAAGCACCTTTGCTCCGTCCGACAACGTGTTCAATTTCGACTGGCTTCCCGCAGGACGATCCCGATAATCAACCACCACATTGTCCACAAACAGGTTCTTGTCGACAGCATGGATTGTCATCTCCGTTTCTATTTCAAATCCTTTTGAGAGGATCGGGAATGTTTTCACAAAGCGATAACTGAAGGCTCTGTAGCCGGTCATGATGTCTTTGATATCGGCCCCGAACAGCGCATTGACGGATTTTCTCACCAATGTGTTCCCGAAATTGTGGAAGAGTCTCTTGTTTTCCGTAAAATATGTGGATGAAAGCCGGTCTCCCACAACCATATCGACTTTCTTTTCAAGGATCCTTTCCGCCATCTCGTGCGCCGCTTCAGCAGGATAAGTGTCGTCTCCGTCCACAATCAGATAGCACAGCGCGTCCACCTCCTGAAACATCCTTCTCATGACGTTCCCCTTTCCCTGCCGATACTCGTACCGAACCACGGCACCGGCTTTCCTTGCGATCTCATCCGTCCCATCCGTAGAGTTGTTGTCATATACGTATACAACGGAATCAGGCAAAACCCGCCTGAAGTCCGCGACAACCTTGCCGATTGTCTTTCCTTCATTAAAGCATGGTATCAAAACAGCAATCCGGTCCATCAGAATCCCTCCATAAACATAAAAAGACTTGATTCTTTACGAAGCAGAACCATCGTCCGACAACTTTTACTGTTCATCGTTTACCAATAAACCCCGTATTCTTTCCAGATATAACACCACCGATTCGTTAAATTCCTTCTGCCGTTCCAAAATTGGCACCAGAATCCAGAAACTCAACTTTCTAACAAGCCTCTTCACAAATCGTTTTACCCTGTTCTGCACGCCGCAGTTTGGATTCAAAACAAAGGATTCAGCTGTGACTTGGGAAAGGTTACGAATTTTTTCCAACAGGACATCATTATCCTTCACAATAAATTCCCTTATGGAGCGCACCACGGAATCCTCTCGCTTATAGTCGGGTGACAACCACTTCCCCATAAGATTGTACAACCCGGCCTGGATTTTATCCTTAGCAAAATCCTCCGCCCTTTTTTTCCCCAACTCCTCCAACATTTCGCGCTTCGATTCATCCTGCAACGTATCGAATATTAATTTCGCAACGTTTTCCGGACTCTTGTCTTTGAAAATAATTCCTGCACCAGCTACAGTTTCTGGCACAGCGCAGGCGTCGTAAGCAAATACCGCAAGCCCGTTATACATAGCCTCGACAAGCGGCACGCAAAAACCTTCATGCTCGCTCATGCATAGAAAAACATCCGAACTTTTATATATTTTTTGAAGTTCTTCATCAGAGACCTTCCCCGTCAGCCTTATCGAACCGCTTAACCCGTTTTCCCTGATCCTGGACTCAAGCAGCGATGTGTACTCCTTCATCAAATCCTTGTTTCCAACAAGAGTGAGCCTGGAATCCGGATTATATTTTTTATGATAAACTGCAAATGTATCAATTATATCTTCAAAACGTTTATTCGGTACAACTCTCCCTACAAAAAGAAAATCAACCGATTTCCTTGCACCTTCCCTTTTTCCAGGCTTTTCATACGGAAACTCAACCGGCAAAGGCAGGACATCTCCTACCCTACAGTTCCCCATTTCCTTTAAACATCTCAAATTAAACGCAGAAACTCCGGCAATGAAATCATACAAAGCGATGATATCGGGAATTTGCTCCAATCCTTTCTCGCAAAACGCCCTGTGTGCCGAGGATTCCGGGAAATATTTTACCGGAGTTACATTATGATAGAAAAAAACCTTCCTGCACGGCTGTTTTACAACAATCTGAACGTAAGGAGTATACCCCGAAATATGATCGATAATTAAATCCTCTGATCCACACCTCAAAATCCGCACATCCTGCCTTCGGTTCTCCACGCGAGGATCGCATACCCAAGTAAAAATTTCACAAAAATACCCCATCCGTTCGAGCATCCTTTTCTGCTCGAATACAGCATTTGAAACGGCATCCCCTTCCACCAGATTGTACGACAGAATACATACCCTCTTGGGGAGCTTGCTGCTCACCGTTTTGAACGTTTCATTCTGCAAATCCTTACTAAAACACATGTTTTTCACCGCAGCCCACCCGGACAACACGGATTGTTCCCAAGACATGGGAGCAATAATCGCCTTTGACAACAAGTCAAGGTTGTCGATGCAATATCCAAACTTCTTCGCAAGATTGGATGTATCATCAAAATAAACAGCTTTTTCTCCGCATATCTCCCTGAAGACCGGAATGTCTCTCGCTAGAACCGGAAGTCCCCGCGAAGCCGCTTCTATTATTCCGAGACCGAATCCTTCGTAGTAAGATGCAATCACAAACATGTTGGAAATCGAGTAAAGAACATCCAGCGTATTATCCGCGGCATTGTCGAACCAGAAAAGCTTCTTTCCATATAGTTTCGAAGACCTTATGGTCTCAACCAGATGCTCTGCCTTCCAGCCCGACCTGCCCACGATTATAAGATTAGCATCCAGACCCTCTCCGGAGGCTTTCTCAAAAGCGCTGATTAAATCAACATAGCCCTTTCTTGGTTCGACGGTTGAAACCGAAATAAAATTCTTCCTGCCGGTCGAAACAATCTTCTTGACAATCCCCTCTTCCTCCAAAGGGATCGACGGACGTTCACCATTGGTTAAAGAGGGAAACTCCACCCCTAGGTGGCAGAAAGAATATCTCGCTCCCTTTCTGGGGATACCCTTGCCTCGCGCATAATATATCGCCTCGCGCATGACAGTCTCTGAAATCGCAAGAATCCCGTCAAACTCGCTCAATATAAAATCAAGCCATTGGGTGAGAACAGAAACCGCCTCGTTGCTGGCAATCGTTTGCGGATAAGATACGTACACGAGATCATAAACCATTGCAACAGTCTTACATCCCGCATTTTTCCATTCTCGAATTTCTTTGGAGCTCCTCACTATATAATCTGCGTTAAGATCCACAGAAAAATAAATATCGCCTTCTTTTGGCGACAACGGACGCTTTAAATTATCGCCGTATTTAATATATTTCCCTGTCGTTTCGTCCCAGGACACGAGAACGAACTCAAATCCCTCTTTCCCCGCCTGTTCGGGGAGATGGAGGAGATACTCAAAAACCACTCTTTGGATCCCGCTATGCGCAGTGCTCCGGCAGAATTCACTTACGTCAAAATAGAGAACGCGCTCTCCCTCGCCCTTAAACTTGCTTGAAATTGCACGAAGGAATTCCTGCCGGTCGCCAAAAAAATCATATTCAACGGTTTTCATACAAATATCCCATAAATATCCCATTAAAAGCTGAGCTTAATCAGGTCTATCCTCCAAACAACAAACTACTGCTGCGTTAAACTCATTCTGCTGTTCCACGAGTGGCTTAATTTGCCAAAAACAGATCTTTTTTGCTGCTCTTTTGAAAAGGCTCTTTGTCCTGCCAACAAATCCCCTGCTCTGAGCCGCAACAACCGTGTCCGTTTTTATCAAAGCCTTGTCGCGAAGGTCTTTCACCCTTTCACGACTTTTTTTCATATTCGTGATTTCCTCTTTCATACAAGCTATTTCCAGTCTCAAGGAGCCGATCTCGTCATTGCAGGCTTCAATCTCTCGTAGCGCTTTCCGTCTTTGTCCCAAAACCTCTTCCCGGACACGTTTCAGTAAAACAAGGTTGATACGGCTCCCCTCCTCGGCAGAAAAAACCCAATTCTCCCTATTCACAACACAACCTAAGAAAAGCTCTTTTATCCCTTTGAAATCCAATTCATCCCTTGCCAGCAAAAAAGCCTTGAAAAAGGCGGCGTATTCCGCCGGCAGAGCTGTAAGATCATAGGAAAAACTCAAGTCATACCGCACGTATTTCGATATTTCACCATCGTATGTCCTATAAGTGATAACATCATAAACAAGCGATACAAATGCATCGTAGACTGTATATTCATGATCTCCTGCACTTGCAAGCGTTGCGACATCGTCAATCTTGCTCTCCTGCAACGCTCCAAAGTCTATTATCGTAAACACCTGTTTCGGCGAATCATAAAGAACATTCCACGCCCTTAAATCTCCGTGATATAATCCTCTCGACTCGAGAACGGAGAGCTCATCAAGCAGATTAAGAAAACAGCGGTTCAAATCGGCGATTTTTTCCTTTTTTCCGATTATATCGGAAAGAATAATCCCCTGTTTCAAGCCTCGGATAACGACTGCCTTTGTCTGTGATTTATCAATAGCCCCATATTCCAAGGCAGGAACAAAGGAAAGTCCTGTGCCCCGGGACAAAGCCGCTATTTCTTTTTTTATCTCGTCAATTGGAAATTTGTTCGCGTCATCCGATATCCGCGCGGTCTTTATGAACAATCCACCGGAAATATAATAGCGGTTTATTCCATTATCAGGTTTTGCGGCATACGCTTTTCTGAAACATGAATCAATGCGGAAAAATCTGCCATCAAAGAAAAGCATCTTGTTCGAGCACACCACAAGAGGCCTTGAAACCCCGGACAAATGGGTTCCGTTCCAGGCAACATCATCAAAAAAATCAATGTTCGCAAACCACTCAACCCAGGTCGCGGGAAGCGCTGTATTCCAATACAAAGGCTCTTCCTTCAAAGCCATCTCCGCAATCAAAATACAACTCTTGCGACTCAGCGTCTCCAAAATCCCACGCGCCTTTTCAAACCCGTTCTGATAAGAAATATGGTGCATGACCGAAAGAATCAATATAACGTCATAATCTTCAGAAATGGTTTCGGCAAATCCATCCGTCAGGGAATCCACCCTAAAATTGCAATTCTCGAATCCTTGCTCTTCCTTCAAAAGGTTGCATAGCTCTATATTTTTATCAAGATAATCAACCCCGCAAACTTCGCAACCCATGGAACCCAAAACAAAAGAATAGAACCCCTGAGCGCATCCTATTTCCAGGATCTTCAAGTTCTTTCTTCCGAGCTGCTCCTGGAGCCTCGACACAATGAGCTTTATCGAGTCCTCCCTTTTCCTGCAATCCCTGATTGTTTTACCGACATACTCGCTATGCCCGTATATGTCCTGATAAACCTCTGGGAGTGCCGCCACGGAGTCTTTGATTCTGCCACTCAAATCACTATTCATCTCTTTGCCTTCACAAACTCAGACTAGAAGTCCCCAAAACGAAGCAACACTGTCCACCAACGCTTTTTCCTTCAAAAACGGAAAAAATTCATTGTCCATGCGTTCTTTGATTCTTCTCTTTAATCCTTCTCAAATTTGGGCTTACCAAAAAGTTGAACGCCATACATCTCCACGCGGTTCGCATAGTCGTAGAACTCGGCTGGAAAAACGTTGCTCGCTTCCCGGAGAAGGGTCTCATACTCATCCCGCTTCTTCACATCCACAAAGAAATCGCACATATCTTCTTTGACTCCGTGCTCCTTCGCGATTCTTATGCGGTCATTCCATTCATTCTGCTTTAGAAAAACAGCCGTCCGCCCGCCGCGAGGCGTCGTTTTTCCGCTGCCTGACGCCTTCAGTTCCCGGAGCTTTTGGAGCGTTTTTTGCGCAGCCACGGTCCAGTTCACTTTTTTCAAAAGTTTGCGTCCGAATTCAAGAGATGCGCGGCACAAATCTGGTTCATTGAAAATTCTGATTATCGCGGTCTCGATATCCTTTATATCAGAAGGATCGAAGGACGCTTCAGGAAGAGTGAACTCCGCAGTCGACGAAACATTCGATGAAAAACAAGGAGTCCCAAGCGCATAGCTCTCCAATATCGGCAAACCCAAACCCTCGTAAAGAGAAGGAAATATGGAAGCTCGGGATCTTGAGATGAGCGCGCACAAATCCGCGTCAGGGATATAACCCGTCACAACGACCTCGCGGCCGAGTTTCAGCCCGCTTTTTTTTGTTGCTTTTTTTATTTCGGCAATGCCCGCCTCCACTCCCCCTCCGGAGAGGAAAAGCTTTGAATCCTCAGGAATCCGCCCGCTTTTCAGCGCGGAGCCAAAAGCCGAGATCAGCGCTTCGTTGTTTTTTCTGTAGTCGTTGGCAGAGACATATACAATGCTGTTTTCCCGCTCAGCAGGAAGATACGGACGGGAAGCCTCGCTCGTGAACACATCCTCGTCCACTCCGCCGTAGATAGTGGTAAAGTCTGAGGCCGGTCTTTTCAGATATTTTGCAGAATCGCGGGCAGTGCAGTCAGAATTGCAGAAAAAATGTGTTGCGTATCGCGCCTGAGACATCCTGTTCAGATAATGCCGGCGCGGCTCCTCGGTCTTGAAATAATCCTTTTCGAATATTATCAGGATAAAGTCATGCATTACTCCAACAATATCCCTGCAGCGAGTGACAACACTCCGAGGGTATACTTCAAAAAGGTTTGTCAAAAACTCCCCAATGAAGAAAAAATCGAAGTCTCCAGGTTCGGAGATTCCCGGTTTGTTGTCCGAGCCGCCCGGATCGAAGACTGCCGGTTCATTGTCCGAGCCGAGCTTTTCCAGCTCAACAAAACGAACTCTTTCCTTGATAATCCGCGGCATTTCAGGCATCTCCATCTTGTTTGTGAAGAGCCCATACGCTTCCAGACCTTCGTCTTCCATCAGCATGTACTTATACAAAGAGATCACAAAGCGCCCAATTCCGCGCTTCCAGCTCTGCTGATACTGCCTGAAATCGAACAAAACCTTCATTCTTTCCTCTCCGCGAATTTTTGCAATTATTTATACACTACGACCCGAAACACGCTCTACCGCAGGGCGGCGTCAGGCTCCCCCGCGGGTTTCGCGGCGTTCAGCCGATTTTTTGCACCACGATTCGAAACACGCCCCGCCATGCCCGTCACGCTCCACCGGAGTCTCCGCGTCGCGGCGTCCAGACGGTTTTCATACTCGCCCGCCACACTCCACCGGACTCCCCGCGGCGTTTTGCCGCCGCAAGCCCAGCTGGACCCTCTCCGCGGGTTTCGCGGCGTTCAGCCCCCGTTTGACCGCATCAGTCATTCAGTCACCCGCGCGCGGACAGCCTGTCGCAGAACACCTCAAAGGCTTTTGAAAGAAGCCTCTCCCTCTCGATATCATCCCTGGACGCGTCCCCGGCTCTCTTTAGAGAGATCATCCTGTCGACCAGCCTTTTCGGAGCGATTTTCAGCGCTGCTTTCATCAGCTTCGGGTGCTTGTTCAAAAACCGATATGCCTTAAACAGTATTCTCTTAACAAGACTTTTCACAGAATCACCCCATATAACAATCCGTATAGGCGCGGATCACATCCCTAGGCTCGCCGTCCCGCTCGATAAGGCCGTCCTTTATCCAGATGCAGCGGTCGCAGAACTGCTCTATCATTCCCAGGGCGTGGGCGACAATCACAATTGTCGTGCCCCGGGACTTGATTTCCTTCAGACGGTTTATGCACTTTGCCTGGAAGGCCGTGTCTCCAACCGCGAGGATCTCATCCACCAGAAGCACATCCGGCTCAACGTTCACTGCCACCGAAAAACCGAGCCGCATATACATTCCGGATGAATATGTCCGCACCGGACTGTTGATGAAGTCCCCCAGTTCAGAAAAGTCGATGATCTGCTGAAGGCGCTTGTCAATTTCTTTTTTTGTAAGCCCGAAAATGGAAGCGTTGATGTAAATGTTCTCCCTGCCGGTCATGTCCGGGTGGAAGCCCGCGCCCAGCTCGATGAGCCCGGACACGCGTCCGTTCACCTCTATGGTCCCGGAATTCGGATACATAATTCTGGAAAGCAGCTTCAGCGTTGTGCTTTTGCCGCTTCCGTTCTTGCCGATGATTCCGACCGCCTCGCCTTTTGCCACATCAAAGCTGACTCCCTTCAGGACTGCGAGGCCTTTATACTTATTGCGCCAGAAGAAAATCACCTTCTCCTTGAAGGTCGAAGCCTTGTCCGAGTACAGGCGGAATTCCTTCACAACGTTTTTCACTGAAATTGCGGGCTTTCCGGATACTGGCTTTCCAGCTGCCGGTTTTTCAGTTGCCGGCTTTTCAACTGCGGGCTTTCCTGTCGTGGTTTTCCGTTCCTCTGAATTCTTATCGATTCCGTCCATCAGAGCTCCTCCGCAAAACGCTTCTCAAGCCTGCCGAAAACAGCCCATCCCAACACAAGAAAAAACACACCAAGCCCGAGAGAATACAACAGAAACTTCATATCCGGAGTTTTTTTATAGTACAGAACAGATCTGAAAATCGAAAGTATTGATGTCATCGGGTTCAGACTGAATACAACCTTCATCTTCGGAGGCACGCTCTCAATAGAATACATTACAGGAGAGAGGAACTGCCATGCCATCACAAGAACCCCCATGATGTGCTGAAAATCCCTCACATAAACGGTCACCGAAGACACGATGAGAGTCATCCCCAACGCCAATATATATTCGGCTATAAACGCCGGCACAAGATACGGCAGAAGAAGAAAATCCAGCCCTATCGCAAACTGGGCAACCACAAGAACCACAATCATGCAGAGCAGCATGTTCACAAAGCAGGTCGTGACCGTGATTATAGGGAGGATCCGCCTCGGAAAGTAGATTTTAGTAACCATCGACGACTGACCCACAACAGCCATCGAGCCGTCCGTGATCGACGTAGAGATGGCAATCCATGGAATCAGGGCAACAAACAGGAAAAGATAGTACCGCTCTATCCCGCTCCGCAGGACGTAAGAAAACACGATTGTGTAGACAAGAAGCTGCAAAAGAGGGTTTAAAAACGTCCATGCAAAGCCGAGAAACGACGCCTTGTATCGCCCGCGGAGATCCCTGTGGACCATATTCCGGAGCATGTCGCGATATTTGTAGATCTCGACCACTGATGCGAACGGCTTAGACATGAAAAATTCCTCCACGAAAGCTGATAAACCATTCCTCACGAACAGAAGTCCTATGCATCGGGCCCTCCCTCAGCAATCGTGCTCCTGAAATATTCCAAGGTGTCGAGCACGATTTCCTCGATTCCAATCTCCGGCTTCCAGAGCGTGGCACGGCGGAGCTTTTCGTTGTTGCACCGTATCACGGGCGTATCGGAGACGCGCATGCGGAGCGGGTCGCTTACAACATCGCAATGAACCCGGGCGTTCGCAAGAACAATATCCAGCACCTCGCGCGCGGAGTATGCCCTGCCGGATCCCACGTTGTAAACCTCGCCGCTCCTGCCGCACTCGGAAATCAGCCTATATGCGCGCACCACGTCACGCACGTGGGTGAAATCCCTTTTTGCGTTCAAATTACCGACCTTCAGCTCTTTTTGCAGACCTTTCTCAATCCGAACCACTCCGGCGCAAAAATCGGGAATCATGAAGCCTTCCTTCTGCCCGGCTCCGCCGTGGTTGAAGCTCCGCGTCATGCAAATATTCATCTTGTACACTCTGGAATACAGACCTGCGAGATTCTCCTGTGCCAGTTTGGAGATCGCATAGGGGGTCTCGGGCTTTGGCTCCATGTCCTCCGTCACGTCGACACCCGCTTCGCGGAGTCGTCCGTATTCATCGGAAGAGCCCACAACAAGGATTCTGGTTTCAGGATTTATTTCCCGGACTGCATCCAGGAGGTTCAAGGTGGCGATGACGTTCGACTGAAATGTCAGCTGTGGATTTTTCCACGAAAGGGAAACGCTCGCTTGTCCGGCAAGATGAAACACTGCGTCCAGCCTGACTTCCTTCAGCTTTTCAAAAAGGCTTTCCTTGTCGAGGAGATCGACCCGTGTGCAGACGTCGGAATCAAAGAGATCGAAACAATACGTTTCATAACCGGCGGATTCAAGCTCCCTCTGGAGATATCCCCCGACAAAACCGCCTCCGCCAGTGATCACAGCCCTCATAGGACGCTCGCCTTTTCTTTTTGAGCAAGACGCAGGTCATGCTCCGCCATGATGGCACACAGCTGTTCATAGCTGGTTTTCTGCG
>CAMKPI010000046.1 GCA_946414625.1 uncultured Spirochaetaceae bacterium
TTTTCCAAGGGACTGTACCGAGTGCACCAGTTCAGCAAGGTTGAGATGTTCATACTTTGTGAGCCCAGTGAAAGTGACCGCTTTCATGAAGAACTTCTTGCGATAGAGGAAGAGATTTTCAGCGGTCTTGGGTTGCCTTACCGCGTTGTGGATACCTGTACGGGAGATCTGGGTGCTCCTGCATACAGAAAGTTCGATATTGAGGCTTGGATGCCGGGCAGGGGGGATGCCGGAGAATACGGTGAAGTGACCAGCACCAGCAACTGCACCGACTATCAGGCGCGAAGTCTTAACATCAGGTATAAGACTGAGAACGGAAACGAGTTTGTCCACATGCTGAACGGTACCGCGGTTGCCGTCTCCCGAGCAATGGTTGCGATTCTTGAGAACTATCAGACGGAGGACGGCGCCGTCAGAATTCCTGAAGTGCTTGTTCCTCTCATGGGCGGACTCACGGAGATCCGGCGTTGAACTCTTTATAACGGAGCGGGTTCCGGATTTGACTCGTCGTGAGTGGTCTCGACGAGCGCGACCCAGTGGAGGATGGCATGAAGCAGATTATCACCAGTCTTTTGGAAACCGATATGTACAAATTCTCGATGGGACAGGCGATATACCATCAGTTTTCGGGCTACAACACAACCTGGGCTTTTGCCTGCCGCAACAGCGATGTGCGGTTCACCCCTGAGATGGTGGAAGAAGTGAGGCATCAGATCCAGCTGTACTGCTCCCTGCGTTTCAGCGAGGATGAGCTCCGTTTCCTCGACTCAATCAAGTGGATCAAGGGCTCATACGTGTCTTTCCTCCGGCTTTGGCAGCCGAGGTACGAGGATTTTTATATCGGGACTGACGATCCTTGCGGACTGCGGATAGAGACCCGAGGCACATGGCTCAACACCTCAATGTATGAGATTCCGACCCTTGCCATCGTGAACGAGGTCTATTTCCGGATGAAATACAACTATCAAGAGGTCTTTGAGAGCTTCAAACAGAGGCTTGAGAGGAAGGTTGCGAGACTGGAGTCAGGGGAATGCAGGCTGGGCTCACTCTCGGAGTTTGGAATCCGCCGAAGGCTGTCTGCCGAGGCGCAGGAGCTGGCGGTGAAAACTCTTTTGGATGGTAAGTTTTGCGGAACGGTGATCGCGGGAACGAGCAATGTATACTTGGCGAAGAAGCTCGGGACGAAACCCATAGGGACCATGGCTCATGAGTGGATCATGTGCACCGGGCAGGGAAATCACAAACATAACCCGGCGTATTCGAATTGGTATGCCTTGGACTACTGGGTGAAGGAATACGGCGTTCTGAACGGAGTGGCACTCACTGATACGATCACAACCGATTGTTTTCTCCGCGATTTTCGTCTGACTTACGCCACCTTGTTCAGCGGGGTGAGACACGACAGCGGGGATCCGATCAAGTGGGGCGAAAAGATGATAGCCCACTACGAAGGCCTTGGAATAGATCCGAGGACAAAGACGTTGTTTTTCAGCGATAGTCTCGATTTTGACAAGGCAGAGCGGATATATTCTCATTTCAATAACAGGATTCGCGTGGCTTTCGGCATCGGTACATATATTTCAAACGATACCGATGTGGGTGCGCTGAACATCGTGATGAAGCCGGTTCTCTGTAATGGAATGGATATTGCAAAGATCTCCGATGCTCCCGGCAAGGGCATGTGCCGCAATCCGCAGTATGTAAGCTACCTGGAGCGGACGATAGACTGGCGGATGAAGAATCTGGCAGATTGATTTTTCATTTTTTCATCTGCTCGCTTTCGAAGTCTGGATGAGCCTGTATTGCCTGTAATTTCGGGCGGACGCAGAAACACGTAGCAGCACATAGCAACGAGTGGGTTTGGAGTCTTTTTGACGGCTTCTGTTTCAATCCTGAAACAGAAGAGAGCGGCGGTCGCATTGCGACCGCCGCTCTCTTCTCCGGAAGTGTGCCGGAGATAGTCTTTTTACAGCAGAATCAAGTCAATCAATATGCTGCGTTGAGCCACTCTATGCCGTCAATTTTGGCGGTGAGATACGGAGCGCTCTGGAATTTGGGGTATGACTCGTGGAACACACCGTCCCAAACTGCCTCGTCCTTGTCCGCGTTGAAGTCTCCGTCGGAGTCCACCGCAAACGCGTGATCGAGCTTCTTGCCTCCGTCAACTGTGAACTTGCTTGTGTCGAACACGTGGAGGGTGCCTGCCTTCAGCTCAGAAGCGGCCTTGTCAATCGCTTCCTGAGTGCCGGGAGCAGCGATTGCGGTGTTCAGCGGAGTGAGCGCGACGCTGCCGTCAGCAAGGGTACCGCAGTAGTCGGAAGGATTCTGCACGCCGTCGGCGACATTCTTGATAAAGGTGTAGAAATAATTCGTCCAATCTATCCGGCAGGAGAGAATAGACGCGGTGGGTGCCTGATGCGTCATATCGGTGTTGTAGCCGGTGTGGAACACTCCGTGCTTAGCCGCGGTGGTTGCCGGGCTTGTGGTATCCGAATGCTGGCTTATCATCACACAACCGCGCGCGATGAGCGCTTCGGTGGCCGCTGCCTCAAGGGTGCTGTCTCCCCATGTGCCTACGAACTGGACAAGCATCTTTGCATCCGGGCATACGCTCTTTATTCCGAGATAGTAGCCGGACATTCCGGAGATAACTTCCGCAAAGGAGTATGCTCCGACATAGCCCACGAGAGGCTCCTTGCCTTCCTTTTTCAGCTCGTTGAGCTTCATACCCGCTGCTATGCCGGCAAGGTATCTGCCTTCGTATATGGAGGCGAATGCGTTGTAAGTGTTGGGTCTGCCGTCAAGCTGCGAGCCGCAGTTTGTCAATCCGACAAACATTACGTTTGGAAATTCATCGGCGGCCTGCTGCATGAACTGCTCGAAGCCGTAGGAGTTGTTGAACACGACCTTACAGCCGGCGGTGGCAAGCTCGATGTTAGCATCGCGGACGGTGGAATCTTCGGAGTGGTTCCTGTCAACGATGAGCTCAACGTTGTATCCTTCGGCGTTCAGCTTGTCAACGGCAGTGTTCATGCCGTTCATGAAGTTCCAGGTGTAGCCTAAGTCGTTCTCATCGTTGATGACGACCATGCCGACCTTCAAGACATCCTTCTTCGCCGGTGTAGCTTTTGCAGCCGGGGCGGCGTTGGCTGCCGGGGCGGACGAGTCGGTCTTCTTTTTACCGCAGGACACGAACAGTCCAGCCACGAGAAGAACGCAAAGCAGAACAGTCAATGCTTTTTTCATGTGTTTCTCCTTTTTCAGCGTCTTACCGAAAGGGCTCGAACGCCATTAAGATTAAGAATTCGCTTGCCGGCGCGGTTGCCGCCGGGATTTGCCTCTAGGTGTTGATTCTCAGGCACGAGTCTTTGGTTGTCAATCAAAATCAACGCTCTTCTCGGAAGTAGTTGAGTCCCAGGTTCGCGGGCGGCTGCTTCTCCTTGTTGTTCTTCATACTGGCTATGATGAGAACCACGATTGTGACGACATACGGGAGAATTTTGTAAAGCTCCTGCGGAAAGAACGGAATGATGATCCACAGATACATTATCATGAGGCTTCCAAAGAGCATGGAGCCCCAGATTCCGTTCAGCGGACGCCATGTGCAGAATATGACCAGCGCCACAGAGAGCCAGCCGACTCCGGACAGAGATCCCTCGATCCAAACGCAGCCGGCGGTGGTCATCGTGTACACCATGCCTCCGATGGCAGAAATGCCTCCTCCGATCATTGTGGCAAGGTATCTGTAGCGCGTCATGTTGATACCTGCGGCATCGGCAGTGGCAGGAGATTCACCCACAGCCCGGAGATACAGGCCCTTCTTTGTCTTGGTAAAGAATAAATGAAGGAGAATTGCCACAAGGATTCCGAGGTAGAAGAAATGTGGCTGTCCGAAGACAATCTTGCCGACGAAAGGGATTCTTTTCAGGAAGTCAGGGAATATCTGCTGGTGGAACGACTCTTTCAGGTGATTCGACACGGAAACATAGCCGCCCAGCTTGTTTCTCATGTGCTCGCCGACAAATTTGGCGACACCGGTTCCGAAGGTGGTCATCGCAAGACCTGTGACGTTCTGGTTTGCCCTGAGTGTGACGGTGATGAACGCGAAAATGAGCCCTGCAATACAGCCGGCGGCAAAAGAGCCCAGGATCGCGAAGAGAATTGCGATGAATCCCACCGAGCCAGTCTCGCCGACAAGCGCCTCATACCTGTTCGCTGTCACAAGTCCGAAGATGCCGCCCATGTACATCATGCCTTCGACACCGAGGTTGAGGTTTCCGGATTTCTCTGTTAGGATCTCTCCGATTGTGCCGAACATCAGCGCGGTTGCGTATGTCCCGGCCGCAGCTATCAAAGCGAAGATTGCAGTCATTATTCGGCCTCCTTTGATGTATTCGCCGGTATGGACGACCTGTTTCCGTCTGTGCTGCCGTTTTTGGCCTGTTCGGCTGTGGACGCGCTTTTTTTTGCATCCTTGTCCCGACTCCAACGGAACTTTATTTCGTAGTTGATGAAGAATTCGCAACCCAGCATGCAGAAGAGAAGTATGCCGGAGACGATCTCCGCGACCGACGCCGGAACGCCGACCCTCTGGTTCAGAGTTTTCGAGCCTTTGGAGATGATTGCGAGCAGGGCGGAGATTAGAATCATCACATAGGAATTCAGCTGGCTGAGCCACGATACGGTGATGGCGGTGAAGCCGTTTCCGTCGGCTACCACGTCGTTCAGGGTGTGGTTGGCGCCGGCGACAACGACAAATCCGGCAATTCCGCAGATGGCTCCCGAGAGGAACATCGTCCTCATCATGATCCAGCCTACATTCATTCCGGCATATCGCGCAGTGTTTTCCGAGTCTCCGATGACAGCCACCTCGAAGCCATGCTTTGTGCGGGTCATGTAGTAGTGCATTATGATGACTATCAGAAGAACTATAATCCACCCACAGTGCACACCCAACACATTCGGCAGGAAAGTCTTTCGGTCAAATATCGGGATTATCTGTGTGCCTTTTCGCCCCTCCCATGGACCGCCCTGTAGCCACTTGGCAATGCCTATTGCAATATAGTTCATCATCAGAGTAAAAAGAGTCTCATTTGTGTTGTACTTTGCCTTGAAGTAGCCTGGGATGAAGCCCCAGATGCCGCCTGCGACAATGGCGAAAATGAACATAAGAGAGAGTATCAGGATCGACGGCATTGATGACTTGCCGAACCAGATTGCTATGGCAGAGCAGGCGATGGCCCCGGCTGTGAGCTGCCCCTCGGCACCGATGTTCCAGAACCTCATCTTGAAGCACGGACCTATGGCCAGCGCGCAGCATAGGAGGGGGATCATCTTCTTTATTGTCTGCTGGAGGTATATTTTGTTCCCAAGTGAACCCTGTACGATTATCCCGTATGCCTTCACGGGGTTCACTCCTGTCAGAAGGATGGGAATGCTTCCCAGGATGAGTGCCACGACAACGCTGGATATCCTGATTGCAACCGCTTTTCTCGGATCCAGCATGGACTCGCTTTTCTTGGAGAGCCTTATGAACGGAGTCTTGTTTTTCTTTGCTTTATCGCTCATCCTATGCCTCCTTGCCGCCAACCGTGGTCATCAGCAGACCTATCTCTTCCTTGGTGGCAGTCCTGCCGTCGACAATGCCGGAAACCTGTCCGTCGCAGAGCACGAGAATCCTGTCGCAGAGCTCCATCAGCACGTCGAGCTCTTCCCCTACGTACATAACTGCGCTGCCGCCCATCTTCTGGTCGTTCAGGAGGTTGTATATGGCATACGATGTGTTGATATCCAGCCCGCGCACCGCGTACGCCGTGAGGAGCACCGGCGGGTGGGACGCGATCTCCCGCCCGACAAGAACCTTTTGTATGTTGCCGCCAGACATCCGTCTCACGGGGAATTCGGTGGACGGGGTCACAACATCAAGCTTTTTCCACACCCTGTCCGCCAGATCCTGCGGTTTCTTTCGGTTGAAGAAAAGCCCGCGTCCTTCGCGCCAGGAGCGGAGCATCATGTTGTCCGTCATTCCCATCGATCCCACAAGACCCATACCGAGACGGTCTTCCGGAACGAATCCCATGCCAACTCCGATTTCTTTTATCTGGGTGGGCGTCTTTCCGACAAGCTCCACGGTGGTTTTGTCGGTGTTTACGAACTTTATTGATCCGCTTTTTACAGGGTAAAGACCGGAGATCGATTCAAGCAGCTCCTTCTGTCCGCTTCCGGCAATGCCCGCAACTCCAAGAATTTCTCCTGTCCGGGCAGTGAACGATACGTTGTTTAGTTTTTTGATTCCCTCGCGGTCCACCACAGTGAGGCCTTCCACGACAAGCTTGTCCTCGGGATTGTCGTATTTCGGGCGGTCCAGGTTGAGCGTCACGGCTCGGCCTACCATCATGTCGGTCAATTCTCCTGGACTCGTTTCCTTTGTGTTCACCGTGGCTATGTATCGCCCTTTCCGTAGAATCGCAACTTTGTCGGACACAGCCATGACTTCCGCCAGCTTGTGCGTAATGAGTACTATCGCCTTGTTGTCACGCCTCATGTTACGAAGCACCGCAAAGAGCTTGTCCGTTTCCTGCGGGGTCAGAACCGCCGTAGGTTCGTCCAGAATCAGGATCTCCGACCCGCGGTAAAGCACCTTGACAATCTCCACAGTCTGCTTCTGAGACACGGACATGTCGTAGACCTTCATCTTCGGGTCGATTCCAAAGCCGTACCTGTCGCATATCTCCTTCACCCTGGTGTTCACGCGCCCGATATCCATCGCTTCGTCAAGCCCCAGGATGATGTTTTGCGCCGCGGTGAAGACGTCCACAAGGTGATAATGCTGGTGAATCATTCCGATTCCGTTCTTGAACGCATCGTGCGGACTGCGTATTGTAACCTTGCGTCCATCCGCGTAGATCTCTCCTCCGTCGGGCTGATAGATTCCCGACAGCATGTTCATCAGGGTGGTCTTGCCTGAGCCGTTCTCGCCCAGAAGACACAGAATCTCGCCCCGGTTTATCTGGAGGTTGATTCCGTCGTTAGCCACTACAGGACCGAAGGTCTTCCTGATGTTCTTCAGTTCAATAGCACAATTCTGCAAAGCCGACTTCCTTTGGGAACGCCCGTTCCCCCCGTGGAATTATTGATTTATTAAATTTTATAACCACTATGCAACAATCTGCAACAGAAATTTTTTGAATTTCGGTTACGCTCGAGACGCGTGGCGGAATCCTTTGCTGACAATATAAATATTGTAAAATTTCATGGAAGAATTGATAGGCTTGCTATTATATTCCTGGGTGATAAAGGGCTTGGGGTTGGTTTTTGTTGTGTTACCTATGATCTCGACGCGGGATTTGAGGGACGCCTTGGGGCGTTTAGCGTGAGCTCTTGGAATTCAGCGGGGAAATCTGAGTGGGGCTGCCACTGGAGTGCCGCGGGGGGTGAGTGGGTCGCCTCCGGAGCGCTGCGGGGAAATCTGAGTGGGGTCGTCCACGGAATGTCGCTGGGAATTCTGTCGGGGGTTGCCACCGGAGTGACGTAGGGGGCGTCTGGTGCCGGTTTGGCGGACTACTGCCGGTTGAGTCGGGGGTCGCCCTCCGAAGTCCCATTGGGGAATTTTGGTGCCGAGCGGTTTGGCGGGCTTCTGTCGGTTGAGTCTGTTGCCGACCGATCTGCCGACCTGTCAAAGCAGAGGCTCAGCAACCTTCCATATTCTGTCTGAAACGTCTTCGGGAAGTCCTGTTCCGTCGATCCGCTCAATGCGGCAAACACCGGAGAAATCAGCGAACGCCCTGGCGTAGCCGTCTCGGACCTTCTTCTGTATTTCAAGAGCCTCGAAAATCTCTTTTGCCTCGCCGCGGGCGTTCACACGATTCATACATGCTTCGGGATCAACGTCTATGAAGAATACTATTTCCGGCAGCGGAAAACGGGAGTTGAGCATCTTTACCAGCCGGTAAGGCACCTTGATGCTTTGATACGCAAGGGAAGAGAAAAAATAGCGGTCGCTGATGACAATCTCTCCCGATTCCAGGTGTGACTGAACCCCGTCTTTTCCCGAGATATGTATGTCCCGGTCCGCGGCGAAAAGGTATGCGGCGCTTGACGCAGGAACCTCAAGTTCGCCTGAGAGGATTCTCCTGAGAAAGAGTCCCGTCTCTGTTCTGGTGGGTTCTGCTGTTTGGAACACCCGCTTTTCGGCGTCTTTCAGCCTTTCGGCCAATAGGCGGAGCTGCGTTGTCGTTCCGGAGCCGTCAAGACCCTCGAGAACCCAGAATCCCTTCAGAACGTGCGGTTTGTCAAATGTGTCGTTTTCCACTTGAGGCCCTACCTTTTGAAACAATTCCGGTGAATTGTTGTTTTATTATTATGGGTTTGTGTTGTGTGCGGGGGGCGTTCGGTGAGGCCTTGGACCATACCGGCGTTTCGAACACCGGCGCGAATCCGTTGGGACAGTATAGCCGAGCCCGTCTTACCGACGGCTTGAATATTACATTGTTCACGCGTTGAAAATCAATTAAAATTGCTCCGAAAGGACGGCTCTGATAATGGGAGAATAGTTTTCGGCGTG
Organism: uncultured Spirochaetaceae bacterium; assembly: GCA_946414625.1. Taxonomy (GTDB): domain Bacteria; phylum Spirochaetota; class Spirochaetia; order Sphaerochaetales; family Sphaerochaetaceae; genus CAMKAB01. The sequence continues at coordinate 8,564 of CAMKPI010000046.1, forward strand.
CGGATTTACGAAGTGAAACAACGAGGCTTATTGCCCCGAGGAAAAATGCCGTCAAAAAGAGTCAACAAGGAACAGGACAGGGGTATCTTAGATTTTTTTCGACGGTATTCGTGATGTTTCAGGACTCCTCGGGGGCCACAAGCCGAGATGCCGTATGCCGCGGAAGAGTTTTGAGCTGCCAGGCCGATTCCGGGGATGGGGGAGCTTTGAGTAAGGATCCGGAAGTGAAGGATGAGGCATAAGAGGCTTTTTTTCTCTTTTTTTGCAACTCTCGCGATTATTTTTGCAGGTGTCGTGGCGGTCTCTTTGTTCTTCATCGCTCCGCGTACCATTTCCCGCATAGAGACGTTGGTCCAGCGGTTCTCCCGTTCTGATGGTAGATTTACCTTCGAGGTCGGTGGTTTAGACAGAAGGTTTCTGAAGCGGATTGATGTGAGCGACATACGTGTCTACTACAACGATCCCGAGACTGATGCGGAGGGTCTTCCTCGCAGAGAGCTTGTTGCGGAGATTTCGAGGGTCAGTATATCTCAGGGGTTGTTTTCCGCTGTCAGAATGCTTTCAGGAAGGGGAGCCGGGGAGATTAATGTAAGTATAATCGGTTCCCGTGTGACTGTTCGGCAGAGGCTTTTTGACTTTCTGAATTCATTGAGCACAAGCGGCTCTGGTGAAAACGCTTCGGGAAAAGCTGAAGCCGGAGCAGAGGACAGCGAGACGGATGGAGACGCGAGCGGGGAGGCTGGCGGAGGAGACGGCATTTTTGCTGGGTCTCTGTCTCCCGTGTCGGTGAATCTCCGTTTGGATGATTTGAGGGTTGTTGTTGACACAGAGAATGTGAAGCTCTCCACTTCCGACAGTATTTCACTGAAGGCTCGATTTGATACGAATCTAAGGAATTTCGATCTTCACGGTGCCGAAGGCGCTTTTCCGAGTATGTCATTTAAGCTGAACAGTAACGGACAGGTTTTTCTGGCAGAGCTCTCCAGGCTGTCCGTGAAGGCCGGCGGAACGGAAAACGTGGTGCTGACGCTCGGAGAGGCCCGTTTGTTCCAGGGAGAGACCATCGGCGCAGTTGTAAGAGACTTGAGCCTCTCCGGTTATCTTCGGAAGGATGTCTTTGACGGATCTGTTTCGATAGAAGTGCTGGATGCGACGTTCAGGAAGACTTCAGCGGAGTCTTTCGAGGCTGCAGCGGATGGAGAGTCTTCGGCAGATGCTCCGGCCTTTGCCGGGGACCAGGTATACGATGCTCTGGAGGGCCTTGTCCATGAAGCAGTCTCCACTGGAGAAGCTGCCTCTGAGAGGTTCGCTTCTGAAGGTAATGCTGGAAGGGTTTCCTCTGTAGTCTCTGATAGCGCCGCAAAGCAAAGTGCTGCGGGCGCCCCCTCTGTAGCCCCTGAAAACGTCGCCTCTGATAGTGCTGCCCTGCAAGTTGACGAAGGAGTTCCCTCTGTAGCCTCTTTAGGTGCCGTCCCGCAAAGTGTCGAAAGTGCCGTCTCTGAAACCCCTGAAAGTGCTGCCCCGCAAGTTGCCGCTTTGAAATCCGGTGCTTTGCAAGCCTCAAGGACAGAGCTGAAACTCAGTTTCAATATTCATTCTGTTCTCCGAACCATCAGTGGAAGCGCTGAAATTGAAAAAGCGTCGCTTGTCCTTGAAAATGTTGTAAACGACATTCAACGCCTTAATGTTAATATCTCAAATGCAGGGCTGTCGCTGACGTCTTCAACCGATGGGAAAAGCTCTGGAATTTCATTTTATTCCAATGCAATCCATGCCGACGGGCTTTCGTCGGACGAGGACGGAGTTTTTTCCGCGAGATTGTTCGCTCCCATCGCGGCGGTCGAACTCGATGAAGATCTGTCAGGCAAACTTAGGCTGTATAGCGAGTTTGATGTCCGCACAGGAATCAGGGCCCTTGAGAGCGTTTCGGGAGTTCTGGAGTCCGATATCGGTTTCAATCATCTGGGCGAGCTTTTTTCGGGTGGCAAGCTGGCCTTCGGAAAGGGCAATGGAATAATCGGCGGAGTTGCTGAATTCGAAAAAGCCGGAATTACCGAAGATGCCGGAAGTGAGGAGCGAATTCTTCATGATGGAAGAGACGCTGGAAGCACTGCCGGGAAACTGACAGCGGATCG
>CAMKPI010000047.1 GCA_946414625.1 uncultured Spirochaetaceae bacterium
CTGCCCGTACGTAAGCCTTGCCGAATTTCTTGTTCGTCCTCAAGTATATCGGCATAGCAAAAAAGGATTTCCAAAAGGAGGAAGCACTGCCCAAATTCCATGTTCAGCCTTATTCTAGCACTTTTGCAACAAACTGCAACAAATTTTTTCAAATTTTTGCATACCTTATCCCTCCACCGCCCCACCCAAAAAGCACAGAACCGAAGCCTCGTCTACATTACGGAAAACATCACTGCATACACCACATTCTGGCAAACCGCACGGAATATGCCATATTCCGGGAAACCGCGCTGCATACACCATATTCTGGAAAACAACACAGCATACACCATGCCGCGCCGAACAATCCCCCCGCCAAAAGAGATTTCCCGCACAATCACGAACCCATTTGAAAAAAAGCCGTTCCGTGGTATAATCGCCACATGGCAATACCCAACGAGATTTTCGACCTGAAAAAACCCAGGACAATCGGAAAGATCCTCCGCGCAAAGCAATGCGGACGCATAGAAGAGCTTATCCTTCCGGAATCGCAAAGCGTGATGACTGTCCGCGCAGTAGACCTTGGGGACGCCAGAATCCGCGTCCTGAACGACTACATCCCCATTCTCGCCCATAACTACGTGTCATACGTCGGACAGCCTGTTGTCGCAGTTTTCGGGCAGAGAGAGGAAGAAGTCGAAGCCTACATGGACGGCATAAAAATCAAGATGGCGGAAGTCCCGCCACATGACGAAAAATTTGAGCTGAAATCCGACGAGGAAGAGCTCATCGGTCCCATACTTCAGGCTCTCCAGTCGTCAAATCCGAACGCCCATATAGCCGAACCGCACTCCAAACCCTTCGTTTTCTCATACGGTGATATTTCAAAATATTTCAATATACCTAAAAGAGATAAAGATGAAATCACACAGAATGAGAGCGCACAGGAAAGCCTTTTCGGAAGCACACCTGACGCGGAGATGGAGGGAAAAGCCCCAGGCGAAGGCGCCAAAAGCGACGAAGCGCCTAAAGACAACCTTTCATCTGCGGCAGACGGCGACATCGAGGCTTTCAGCCTGAACTCTGACACGAATTCCACCTCTCTTGCCTCTGCACCGATTTCGGTCAGGACTGATTCTGCCGAGAGAAAGAGAAATCCAGAAAGCAAACCCGGCTCGACAGGCGACGCATCGGCCGCGGAAGGCGATGCAGGCAATCCCAGACCGGGCAACCCCGGCACTAATCCAGACAGCCTCATCGACGCCACGAGCGCGAAAGATCCTCGCGATGCGTGGCTCTCCGCCGGAGCCGCCTCTTCCACTGCTCCGGAAGGCTCCGCAGCCGGAAAGGCGGAAACGAAATCATCCCCTGAAATGAGCGACCCTTCGGAGCCATCCGGCAATTCTTTCGAGGATGACACCTCCTCCGACACAGGATCATCCGAACAGAAGCACCACGCTGAGAAGTTCCGGGTGATCGAGACTGAATTCGAAGTGGAAAGCATCTCTAACTCAATAATGGGTGCCACCAAGTTCTACGCCAACACTGCAGACGACATTATATACATCTCCTGTCCTTCGCAATGGCCACTGCACGTTCGCGACAGCGTTGCCTCCGTGCTCAAAATGCCAAGGTCCCGGGTGATGATCGAGACGCAGGACTTCCACACCCACTACGACCACATGCTCATCCAACCCGCCATCTATGCCACGCTGACCGCATTCGCTGCATCCAGGCTCGGCGGACTTGTCGAACTGCAGATAAACCTCACATCCTGGCGACCGCGCACAAAATACCGCTTCCAGACCGCGCTGGACAAGAAAGGAAATCCGGCAGCCTTCAGGGCACGGGCGGACATAGATTTCGGAGCCTTCCCTCTGTTCGTGGAAGAAGCCTGCGTCAACATCATGGCAGGACTTATCCCGAACTACCCGGTTGAGGCGTTCCAGATCAACATAAACGCGCTGCGAAGCAACACTCCTCCGGCGAACTTCTTCGGTGACCTCGGCTTCTACCCGTCCCTGACTGCCACAGAGAACCACTTCAACCACCTGGTGCACGAAACAGGCACCTCTCCTGCAGACTGGAAAATCCAAAATCTTCAAAAAACCTTCCCTGCTCGTTCCACAGTGATCCTCAGCACAAGCCCGGAAGGAATGCGGCAAAACATCGCCGAATGCGTCGAAGACAGCGAGTTTGGGAGGAAATACGCGGCATACAGCCAGTTCTCCACTCCGGAAGCACACAGAAAAGCAATCCTGCCGTACTACAGGGGAATCGGACTCTCGGCGGGACAGGGAATCACCGGATTCTCCAACAAATTCCACTACGTCTCGCAGTACTCAGTCACCCTGACGCACACGGGCAAAGAAATATCGGTCGCGATAGGCTTCAACCTGACACGCTACCTCAAAAAGTGCTACCGCAGCATCATCCAGAAATACTTCGACATCAACACCGACAAAATTAACTTCGAGGACATAAACAGCCCTGTCACCCCGGACTCAGGACCCAACACTCTGTCCAGAGCCACAGGAATGGTGATTTTTCTTCTTGAGAACGCTTGCCAGGCTCTGAAGGAGAAAATAGAGCGAGGATCCCCATACCCGATTGTAGAGACGAGCTTCAAGACCGGGTTTGAGAGTGCAGATTACTTTGTAAGCTGTTGCAGTGGAAGTGTTTGCGTAGATGTGCACATGGACACCGTGCATTTGCGCCCCGTGGTCGACGGCGTCTACGCCAGAATAAAAACAGGGAAAGTCTACGACATCACAGGTTTTCAGGATGCCCTGAAACACATGATATCCAGGACCATTTCGGAGGCGTGTCCCACAATCGAGAACGCTGCCAGCATAGATCTCAGGGTGCGAAGCAATCCGCAGATCTTCTCCGGCTTTTCAATCTACATGGTTCAAGGGCTTACAATCTCCGCGCTTTGCTCCGCTCTCGGGCAGGCAGTAAACGGCTACATCAGGAAAATCCCCATCACCGAAGAGGATCTTTTCAACATCATGATGCGGCGGGACGAAAAATAAACACCCCAAACCGCGAGGCGCCCCGGCTCGACAGCATAAACGGAGCAAAACCGAAACTTGCGAGGTGATTCGATGAAAATACAATGCGTGATAGACGGCGAGGAGAAAGTCCTCTCGGAAAGCCCCGACAAGCCGCTTCACAAAATCCTGAGCGAGCAGGTGCCGTCTTTCAGCGTGAACAACAACTGCCTGGGCTCCTCCTGCGGCAATTGCCTTGTGATAGTGAACGGAGCATACACCCTGGCGTGCCTCACTCCGGCTTTCAAACTGGACGGCGCGAACATCCAAACCTACGAATCTTTCTCGAAAACGCGTCTTGCGCGGGACATATTCAGGGCATACACCGAGGTGGGCTCGCATCCCTGCTCCCAATGCTACGCCTCGAAAACGCTGCTCATCGCCTCGATAGTCCTGATGGTAGAAAAAGCAGACGAACTGGCGGGAATCCTGCAGGCAGGCAGAAACCTATACCAGCGCAAGTCTGTGCTGGACGAGAATTTCGTGAAGCAAGAGATGAGAATTCACAAATGCGTCTGCATGGAGATATCTCACATAGAGAAAATCGTGGCCCTTGTATGCGAATATAGGCAGAGAAGCAATGGAATATATAAGTAAAGTCACACTGGACAGACCCCGGACCCTCGCGGAACTGACAAGCATGTTGATTGAGAAGCCTGAATCGGAGCTGATCGCAGGCGGAACACACATCATGTCTCGCCCGGACTACTTTCCGAAAAGCGATTTCCACTCATACATCTCACTGGACAAGGTCCAGGAGCTGCACAGGGTGTCCCACACGGACAAATTTCTGGAACTGGGAAGCATGCAGACGATCCAAAATCTTCTCAACACCGCCAGCACAACCCTCTCTCCGGATGTCTACAACGCAATCTCCAGGATCACCAGTACACCGCTGAAGAGCAAAATAACAATCGGAGGCTCTCTATGCCTCGCGGACTCCCGCACAACGCTTTGCTCAATTCTCGCGGCGGTGAAAGCCGAGGCGGATGTGCGCTTCATAACAGTGAAAGGGGACAAGAAGGCAAAGATCCACTCTCGCTGGATGCCGGTGTACAAGCTCTACGACTCAAACGGCCGATATCTGTACTCGGACGCAAACACCGTTCTCACACGAATCCGCATACCGTCCGCCCCGAATTCCACCTTCATCTACGACAGGGTGGGCTCCATCACAAACGGGTCGGACCATTTCGTTTCGGTTACAATCGAATTCACCCTTGGCCAGACTTCGATCATCACAAACCCGTCGTTCTGCCTTTCGTTCCTCAAAAACGGCTTCTATTTCGTTCAGGGCTTTGACAGCTTCCTTTCCGCCCTGAAATTCCCGCTTGAGAGCGAGGATAAGAAAAAGATTGCCCTGTTCCTCTCCAAGCATCTGCCCCGGGAATGTCCGGCAATCACCCCGCTTCAGCTGGAGCGCGCCCTGCGCCTCACGCTGAACGCAACAGAGAAAGTCAACAGGCTGATAATGGATCAATAGGCGCGCCTCCGGCGCTGAAGATAAGCCCGCTCCGCTTGAGAAGCGCTTCTCCGCCGCTAAAATTCGCTCTCAGCGCACATTGGACCATCAAATACGAATACTTACGTTGTGAACGCCTGTGGTCGCCATAAAACGCGCTGCTCCGCGCTAAAATTCGCTCTCAGCGCACATTTAACCATCAAAAACGAATACTTACGCTGTGAACGCCTGTGGTCGCCATAAAACACACTGCTCCGCACTAAAATTCGCGTCTCAGCGCATCTCTTCTTCGCCACCGGTGCTCCGCATTATAATCCCGTAGGCCTTTTCCACAGACCAGTTATCTTTCAAATATTGAAACGCGTTGTCGCCAAATCTTCTCAAATCAATCGACAGCAATGAAATAATCTTTTCACTGAACTTAGCTGCGTTATCCGACGGAACACTCCAGCCGAACCCGCCCTCCTCCGCTATTCTCCCTATATCGGTGTTGGGATCAGTAGCAGCGAGAACCGGAAGACCGGCTTGCATGTACGACAGTAGGCGGGATGGAAAATTCGGAATCGTAAATCGATGATCCAAAAAAACAAGCCCCACATCGGCTGCGCGCACAAGAGAATCGAACTCATCCTTTGGAAGCATCGGGAAAAGCTTCACATGCCTTGGGTTCTCCTTTTCAATATACTCCGAAAGCAGACTGGCATCCGTTCCGCTTCCCGCTATCACAAAAAAACCCTTTTCCATGATTTCAGGCTCTTTGGCAGCTGCGCGAAGGCATTCAACGATGAACGACACGCACTGAGGTCGGCCGAGGTTCCCGCCGTAAACAAAAATCTTCCTCTTCTCTGGCAGGCCGAATTTCTCGCGGAGGACTTTGCGGGTTTCGGCATCGTCACGCACCGCGTCCGATACCTCAATCGAATTTGGACATACCTCAACTCGTGACTCAAGATTCAGGTCAGCGTTATGCTCCACCACATACTTTGCATTCGCAGGGCTCATACAGCCGATCCTGTCCGAAATACGGTAAAGCTCGCGCTCCTGACGTCTGAAATGCCTGAACAGTAGGCCCCGAACGCCCCCGGCGGAGAGCATTCCGATGTCGACAGCATTCTGCGGGAAAATGTCTTTCAGGAGAAGATATGTCTTCGCACCAGTGCGCTTTTTCACATATTTTATGGCATTCAAAAGAGTTATAGGCGGAGTTGAATAGAGAATCAAATCAAAGCGCACACCGCTGAAATACTTGCGTATCGCCCGCTTGAAAAGAGAGCCCATCATCACGGTGGACAAGCCCTTCCTGATAATGCCTGTCTTCTGAGTCTCTCCAACCCTGAGCCTTAAAATCCGCGCTCTGCCCAGCCCGAAAGACTCCTCGATAAGACGAGTCCCGCCTTCCATGCGCTTTTCAACAGGGGAGACAGCATACACTTCGTGTCCACGCCGAGTGAACTCCCGCAGGAGGTCGGTATATATCCCGCGCTCAGACAGACTATCAAAGCCCGAAAGCGTTAAAAAAAGAACTTTCATGCAAAAAACCTCACAGTCCAATTTCATCAAGCGCCGAAACCACCGTTTAGCGGATTTCCGTGCGTCAAAGCGGGATATTCCCGTGTTTCCTGCCGATTGGCAGAGTCTTGTTTCTCAAAGCGGAAAAAGAATCTGACAACTTTCTCCGCGTCTCTTCGGGGAGGATCACCTCGTCTATAAACCCGCGTTCAGCGGCTATGTATGGCGTCATGAACTTTTCCCTGTATTCCTGAACCAACTCGTCTCGCCTTGTGTCTGCATGGTCGCTGCCGGAAAGTTCTTTTTTATAAAGGATTCCGACCGCTCCCTCTGCCCCCATAACCGCAACCTGGGCAATAGGCCACGAAAAAACAATATCCGCTCCCATTCCCCTGCTGTTCATTGCGATATACGCACCACCGAAGGCCTTCCGCATTATAAGAGTGATTTTGGGGACAGTTGCTTCAGAATAGGCGTAGAGCAGTTTTGCGCCGTGGCGTATGATACCCCCCTGCTCCTGCTCCTTTCCCGGGAAAAACCCAGGCACATCAACCAATGTCAGGATCGGAATATTGAAACTGTCGCAGAAACGAATGAACCGTGCACCTTTGTCGGAAGCGTCGATGTCCAGAGCGCCCCCCAAAACACGCGGATTGTTCGCAACAATCCCTGTCACATGCCCGTCGAGCCGTGCTAAGCCCACAATCAAATTACACGCAAATGAGTCCTGAACCTCCAAAAAACTGTCTCTATCAACTATACAGTCAAGAACCTCTTTTATGTCGTAAACCTTACGCTGGTTGTCGGACACAATCTCCTGAAGGAGATAGCTGTTGTCAACCCCGCGGAAATTGCCGTCAAAGGGAGGCCTCTCCCATGAGTTCCCGGGCAGGTATGACAAAAGTTTCCTCACACCCAGGAGACAGGCTTCGTCATCCGGAAAGGAAAAATGCAGAACACCGCTCTTCTTGCCGTGCATCGAAGCGCCGCCCAAGTCCTCCATTGAGACATCTTCCCCCGTTGCAGCCTTAACCACATCGGGCCCGGTGATGAACATCTTCCCCGCTCGTCGAGACATGAACACGAAATCCATTATCGCGGGAGAATAGCAGGCTCCCCCGGCACAGGGACCTAGAACAACGGCAATCTGCGGAATCAGCCCGGATGCCCGGGTGTTTCTGAAAAACATTCCACTGTAGCCGTCAAGAGAGGAAACGCCCTCTTCTATGCGCGCCCCACCGGAATCGTTTATGCTGACATAGGGGCACTGCATTTGGATTGCCATATCCATAATACGACAGATTTTCCTGCTGTGGACCTCTCCGAGGGAGCCCCCCATCACGGTAAAGTCCTCGGAAGAGGCATATACGATTCTGCCTCCGACAGTCCCGTATCCGACTACCACTCCATCCCCAGGAAAGGATTTTCCGCCCGAAGCATCTTCCGGATGTCGCGTCTCCGCAAGAGAAAGAATTTCAACAAAGCTGCCGGGATCGAACAATGCTTCTATACGCTCCCGGGCTGTGAGCTTTCCTGCTGAATGCTGCTTCTCCACTCGCTCCGCTCCGCCGCCGGCCAGTGCTCGCATACGTCTCTCGGTTAGCTCCTCTGAGTATTTATTATCCCACATTCTCCAAAAGACCTCCATCCAATCGCCGAACACAACGATTCACAAAAATAATTCCGGCACACAGTTCCCGTCCGTCTACATCTTTCTTCTGCGCCGCTATTCTTCCACAATCTCTATCAGTCCGGCATGGAGCGAATACATGAAAACCACTCGTCTTCCGCCAAAAGCCACAGCCGGCGCCGGGCTAGACACCACAGCAAAGCGTTTCTTTTTTAAATTCTCAATATCAGCTTCAAAATCATCACTTTTATAACAAATATGATACGGCGTCGGACCGGTTTTTTCCAAATACGAATCCACCGGGGTCCGGGGTTCGTTCACAACAGAAAACTGTCCTTTCATATCGTCCCGTTTATCGCGAACTCGCTTATCAGTAATCTCGCCTTGTGTCGCAAGATCCGAAACCGCGCTGGATAATTGCCCATGCGTATCAACTCGTTTACCAGTAGCCTCGCCTGGGGTCGCAAGATCCGCTCTGGATACAGGATCCAATCCTTCCGCCCCGTCCGGAGCCTTCATCGGCGCGACAAGCTCGACTGTCCATCCATCGAGGGATCCGAAACAGAGGTCAACATTCCGTGCGACATCGCGGACAGTCTCTCCAAAGCTCCACCCCATTGCTTCAAACAGAGGCTTGGACCTCTCGATATCCTTCACCGCATAACCTATATGATCAATTCTCATCTCTCTGTCCCCATTCGTGGTGAACAGACTCAAAAAGATCGGTTCCGTTCTCCAGCCTCTCGGTCTTTATTCTGTAGATTTTTCTTTCGGGCGATGTCGTGACAACCTCAAAGCCCAACCTTTCGTACAGAGTCTCAACTGGCGAATTTTTGGGCGTCCTTACATACTCCGCTTCGACGGTTTCCGCGCCTCTTTGCATGAAGAGATCCTTGAGACAAGCAAAAACCTCTCTCTCCACTTCTCGCCCCATCACCCTGCACGACATCAGAAAAGTATCCACAACTGCCTTCTGAGAGCCGCCGGCTTCCTCATATCGGATTATCAGGACTGCAATCAAACCCTCATCGCCATACCTGTCGGCGAGCCTCACCGTTACAATATCCACATCGCCGCGACTCTCAATGGATCGGACTTCCTCCTCGGAATATCTTTTGGTTGTCAAATTAAACTGGTTGGTTTTTCCAATCAGCTGCACTACTCTTGTCCGCTCAGTGCCATCCATCAAATGAACGGAAAGCCTCATCTCCAGCTTTTTCAAGTAATCAGACAGGCTGTCCGCATTCTCCATTGCCGTCTTCCGCTCCGCGCGGGCTCTGTACATCTCAGTTTTCCCGGCGTCCTCGGCTGTAAAGCGCAATGACAGAAAATATTTGTTGTAAATATCGGTTATAACCTCCGGCAAACGCGAAGTGTCCTTGGGAAAATCCGCAACCTCCACTTCCGGGCAAAGAGATCTCATCTCCTCCCTCTCAGCCGGATTGACATCAAGAAACACAAAGGAATCGAGGCCTATGTTTAATTCCGCCGCAAGGCTCCTGATATTCTCCGTCTTCGGCTTCCAGTCTATTCTCTCGGCAGCGAAGTCCTCCCTTTTCAGCACCATGCCCGGATGGAGAAATGCCCGCTCAGCATCCTCCGGATTGTTTTTCGACAAAATCGCCAGAAGAACCCCCTGTTCCTTCATTTTCTTCAGGACTTTCTGCGCATCGCGGTATCTCGCGCCTTCCTTGCTTGACGAAAGGACAAGCGCGTCCACTCCATCCTCGCCTACAACTCCGCCCCAAAGAGTGTTGTCCAGATCCACTGCAAGGCATTTTTTTCTGGGCGACTCTACGGGAGAAACATATCTATAAACCAGGCTGGAAAGCGCGGATATACCCTTCATCGAATATGGCATGGATGCGAGATACCACATCTTTGAGGAATAAAAATCATTTCGTCCAATATCAGTTACAATTTCTTTTACAGGAAGAAGATATGCATTATTGAAGTCTTTTCTCTCCTCTTCGATCCTCTCTATGAACCGCCTCTCCGCCTCACTCTCAAGGCTTTGCCCTCCGGCCCAGCGGAGAGTCGGTCTGAAATCAAGCGAAGAGACAAAAACCGGGACCGAAGGAAGCCTTTGAGCAATGAGACGAACACGAGAGGCAATCTCATCAAGGCGCGGAAGCAAATCCTCCCGTCCGTCAAACTCGAGAGCGCCGGCGTGCAAGAGGAGAACCACCGCATCCGGCCCCGCTCCATACAACGCAGAGGAAGCGTCGAGCGCTTCCCTCTCCCAGACGTTAAATCCCGCGGGGACATATACTTCAAATTTTTTCCTCAGTTCATCCGCGAGGAAATCCACAGTCACATTAGATAGCAGCGCAAGACGCATCGCCATACCTCAATATTTTTGTTACGAGAGACCGCGCGTTACATGAAATGCGATCTGCCACACGCCTGGCTCAAAAGACCTTGAAAAAACTCGTCTCTCAATAATACATCCCTTAATCTCAGCACTGCTTTAATTAGTTCTGATGTATGTATTTATCAAAATCTCCGAGGCGTCGTATCTTCGGAATATCCTCAATCGGGATTTCTATGCCATACTCCTCTTCTGCTTCCATTACAAGCCTCATGTGCATAAGGCTATCCCATCGACCGGAGCCATATTCGGTCTCTGGAGACAGAGAACTAGCCTCCACGCCCATCACCCGGGCAGAAAAACTGATAAAATCGTTCATACAAAAGCCTCTTTAATTTATTTGAATTGAATTGTTTACAAAATAATTTTACAGCGTATTCGGTCGGAAACGGCTCCGGTTTGGCAGGGTTTGGCAGGGTTTGCCAACGCCGCAGAGCACGTCCGGTTCGGATTCTCTCCTATTCTACCCCAGTGCGGTGCCCGATTCTGACAGACACTGGTTCCGGCGCGGTGCCCGATTCTGTCAGACACAGATTCCGGCGCGGTGCCCGATTCTGACAGGCACAAGTTCCGGCGCGGTGCCCGATTCGGTCTAGCACAGGTTCCGGCTCGGTGCCCGATTCTGACAGACACAAAGCCCGGCACGGCACCTGATTCTGACAGACACAAAGCCCGGCGCGG